>CANBZE010000100.1 GCA_947373775.1 Alphaproteobacteria bacterium | reverse complement strand
CCCGTCAGTTTCAGGATGACTTCTTCCAGGCTGCCACCAGACCCTGCGATCAACTCCGCAGTTGTGCCCGTCGCCACGATCCTGCCGTCCGCGATCACCGCGATCCGGTCGCACAGCTGCGCCGCTTCGTCCATGTCATGGGTGGCCAGCAACACGGCACACCCCGTTGCCCTGATCTCGCGGATATGACCGTGCAGTTCGCGCCGCATCTGGATATCCAGTCCTGTGGCCGGCTCGTCCAGCACCAGCAGTTGCGGATCACCGACAAAGGCCAGCGCCAAGGCCAGCCGCTGCTTCTGGCCCCCGGACAGGGTGTCGTAAGCCGCGTCCTGTTTTTCGCGCAGACCGAAGCGATCCAGCAGCGCGTCTGTCTTCAAGGGAACGGGATAGAACGCGCCGAACACGTCCAGTGCCTCGCGCGGTGTGATCTTGTCGGGAAGACCTGTCGCTTGCAGCACCGCGCCGGTCTTCGCCCGCGCATCTTGCGGCTGCGCCAGTGCATCAATCCCGCAAACCTGGACGCTGCCGGCATCGGGCCGCACCAGGCCCAACACGCACTCAATGGTCGTGGTCTTTCCCGCGCCGTTCGGCCCCAGCAGTCCGAACACCTCGCCCGCCGCGATTTCAAAGCTGATGCCATCAGCCGCCTGTATTGCGCCATAACGGCGCGACAGGCCGGCAACGGTCAGCGCTTTGGTCACTGGCGGCCAATCATCAACGAATTGGCGCCTGCAGTTCCTGATCGGCCCAGGGCTTTTTGCGGAAAGCGTAAAGCTGGCGATATTCCTTGGCCAGGACCGGCTTGACCGGCGATGCGGTATTGCCGAACGCGCCGCGAATATAGGTCACCACCTGCGCCAATTGTTCATCGCTCAACGACTGCCCCAGCGGCGGCATTTCGCCGATCGAACCTTCCTTGCCGTTCAGCAGCACGCGGATGGACATGTCGGGCCGTCCGGTCACCAGCTTGGAGCCGGCCAATGCCGCAGCAACACGCGGCGCGCCCTGGCCATTGTCCTGGTGGCAGCCGGCGCAGTTGGTGGCGTAAACGCCAACACCGGCCTTGAACAACGCCTCTTCTTCCGGCGTGCGGGTGTTCTTGGGCGCGGGCGGCACCGGCTTGCCCGGCCAGGTCAGATCATCCAGCACGGCCTTGGCAGCGGCGCCGATATCGCCGCTCTCCTTGGCCAGCGACGACAGCGCCACTGGTTCGGCCGGAAGCGCGAAGGGTTTCACCGCCGGTTTGGGCCTGACAAATATGCCTTCCATGCCACCGGCGCGGCCGCCCGACACCACCGCGGGCGGGCGGGCGTCAATACCGGCAAAGCCCGTGGCGGCGCCGCTCAGCATCACCAGCCGCAGCTTGGCGGACTTGGCGCTATCGGTGGCAGCCGCCAGCAGCTTCTGCACCTGGCCCAGATCGCGGCTTTTGGCAGCGGCGCCCGCCAGCATTTCCACGGTATCGGCATTGGCATCACTGCCCGCCAGCACGCCATCCAGCGCTTCGGCTTCCAGACCCTTGAGGCCGCTGATGCCCGCATCCACTGTCGCGGCGTCGCTGGCATATTTCTTCATCAGCGCCACCACTGGCGTCACCCGGCCTTCGCGCGGAAGTGCTCCCAGCGAAGCAGCCAACTGCCGCCGCACCGGCCAGCTGGAATCATCGGACAGCTTCAGCACCGCCGCCTTTATCGCGGCATCATCCTTGGCCAGGAAAGCTTCGGCGCCGCGCACGGCGGCCAAGCGTACATAAGCGTTCGTGTCGCCCAGCGCCTTGCTCACCGTCTCGGCATCCAGCGAGTTCATGCCCGACAGGGTCCAGATCGCTTGCGTCCGCGTCTTCCAGTCCGGCGCGCTGGCCGCCAGCTGCTTCAAGGCAGGCACCACCGACTTGTCATTGCGCTGAACCAGCAATTGCTGCGCGACATCGCGCCACCAGCCGCCCGGATCGGACAGATGCGCCACCAGCTGGGCCGGCGTCTCCTCGATCATATGCGGCCTGGGCGCGGCTTGTCTGATCATGCCGGTATGGATCACCCGCCAGATGCGGCCCTTGTGGATGCCGTCCCACAATTTGTGCTGCTGGATATAGTTCTTCAGGTAATCGCTCTGGATCGGCTCGTCCTGGCTGACGCCGCGATACATGTCCACGATCAGGAAGCTGCCGTCGGGGCTGGGCACCAGCCAGGTGGGCCGGAAACGCTCGTCGGTCGAAGCCAGGAACTCGCCCTTGGCGTAATAGTCGGCGCCGGAAAGATTGCCGTCAGCGCTTTCGCTCAGCTTCACCAGATGCACCAGGTTGGTGGGACTGTCGACCACCACGGCCTGGCCGTAAAATTCGCGTGGCAGCGCATTGCCGCGATAGATCATGGGCGAGGAAACGCCCTGATAATAATAGGCCGAACCATCGGGCCGCGGCACTTCGGGGCGATAGCCGCGATTGACGCCAAGCGTGGGGCGCACCGGCCACACGGCCGACTTGGCCTGGTCCACCAAGTTTTCGTACAGGCCTGCGGTGCGCGTCAGGTCGGGATTGCGCACATAATACTGCGCCGGGACATAATCGGCGAACAGCGGATCGGTGTTGAAGTTGCGGAACACAAGCCCGCCGTCATTCTGCGTCACGCCCCACTGGCCGCGCACCAGATTGGGCACCACCTCGAACTTGCCGCCGTCCTTGGGCAGCACATTGTAATTGTGCTCGGCGATGTTGATGGTGTTGTCCATGCTCCAATAGAGCGCGTTGGCGGCATGTTCGATATTGCCGACGCGACCGAAGCCGTCCTTGATAATATCCTTGGTGTCGGCCTTCAGGTCACCATTGGTGTCGCAGGCCTTAACCAGATTCGGCGGCTCGCCGATCAGGGCGCAACCATGATCCAGGATCTTCAGCGCGCGCGGCAGCACCAGCTTGTCCTGGAATACGGTGCGCTTGTCATAGATGCCGTCGCCGTCGGTATCTTCCAGGATCGCCACATCGCCGACCGGCTCGGTCATGTTGACCATCTTCTGGCCCACGGCATAACCCTGCATCTCGACGACCCAAAGACGCCCGTCACCGTCGAACTCGGCCAGGATCGGGTCCACCACCAGCGGCTCGGAGGCCACCAGTTGCAACTGGAAACCGGGCGCCATGTGAAAAGTCTTTACCTCCTGCGCCGGCGACAGCGATGGAGGGAACTTGGGCTGCTTGGTCTGGACCTTGGCAGGCCAAGGCCGGTTGAGATGTGTCGTCAGGGGGCCTTTTTGGGCCGGCTTGGTTGCCGAAAAACCCACCGCCGCCGACAGGGCAAGCGCGGCGGAAGCAATGGCATAGGTCCTGAAACGCATGGCGATTTCCCTGAATTTTTTGGGCCGGCTTTTGGCGCAGGATAATAGACGCCGCGCGGGTGCCGTAAAGCCCGGTAACCCGCGCTTTTCCGCACATTGCGCAATTCTTTCGCAATCGCGTGAAACCGCGTAAAACAGAGCATGGCGGCTCCAGACCGCGCATTCGGGTTGAAGGGGATCGCCGTGCTCAAGATCGTGTCCGCCAAGGTCATCGTCACCTGTCCTGGACGTAATTTCGTCACCCTGAAAATCGAAACCTCGGACGGCGTCACCGGCCTGGGCGATGCCACCCTCAGCGGCCGTGAACTGGCGGTGGCCAGCTACCTCACTGATCACCTGGTGCCCTGCCTGATCGGGCGCGACGCCCACACCATCGAGGACACCTGGCAGTATTTCTATCGCGGCGCCTACTGGCGGCGTGGGCCGGTGACCATGGCTGCCATCGCCGCGGTGGACATGGCGCTGTGGGACATCAAGGCCAAGGTGGCGGGCTTGCCGCTGTATCAATTGCTGGGCGGCAAGAGCCGCGACGGCGCCATGGTCTACACCCATGCCAACGGCACCAGCATCGAAGAGACCTTGGAGAAGGCGCAGAAATATATCGCCGAAGGCTATAAGGCCGTGCGTCTGCAGGCCGGTGTGCCGGGACTGAAAGCCACTTACGGTGTGGGCAAGGCGGGCAAGCCTTATGATCCCGCCGATAGCGACATTCCTTCCGAATACGCCTGGTCCAGCGAGAAGTACCTGCGCTCAGTCCCGGAACTATTCAAAAAAGCGCGCGACGTGCTGGGCTGGGACGTGCACCTGTTGCATGACGTGCATCACCGCCTGACCCCGATCGAAGCGGGCCGGTTGGGCAAGGAACTGGAGCCCTATCGCCTGTTCTGGCTGGAGGATGCGGTGACGGCCGAGAACCAGGCCAACTTCCGCCTGATCCGCCAGCACACCGTCACCCCGCTGGCGGTGGGCGAGGTCTTCAACTCCATCTGGGACTGCAAGCAGCTGATCGAAGAACAGCTGATCGACTATATTCGCGCCACGGTGGTGCATGCCGGCGGCATTACCCATCTGCGCCGCATCGCCGCCCTGGCCGACCTCTACAATGTGCGCACCGGCTGCCATGGCGCCACCGATCTGTCGCCGGTCTGCATGGCCGCGGCGCTGCACTTCGACGTGTCGATCCCCAATTTTGGCATCCAGGAATGGATGCATCATGCCGAAGTGACCGATGAAGTCTTCCCGCGCACTTACACTTACAAGGACGGCGCGCTGTATCCGGGCGAAGGCCCGGGCCTGGGTGTGGAGATCGACGAGAAGCTGGCGGCCAAGTATCCCTACAGCAGAGCCTATCTGCCGGTGAACCGCCTGGAAGACGGCTCACTGACAAATTGGTGATCCCCGGCCAAACAGCGGAAATCGCTTGTTTTTGGCCGATTGCCGGCGCGCGCGCGCCCTTGCCCGCCACAGGGCCGCGGCTTAGGCTATCGATAAAGCATCATTGCTGGGCGTTCGGGGCAACATGGATTTGAAAGAGAAGAGCGCGGGCGACGCTGTCGTGGCCGCCGCGGCGGGCAAGATCGACCTGTCCAATTCCGACGGCTTCCAGGCCGCGCTATCCGCCAGCCTGGCAAAGACCAAGACCAGCCTGATCCTGGACATGTCCGGCGTTGACTATGTGAGCAGCGCGGGCCTGCGCGCCCTGATGATTGTGCACAAGGCCGCCAAGGCGGCGAACAAGAACTTCGCCGTCGCCGCGCTGCAGCCACTGGTGGCGGAAGTCTTCACCATCACCAAGTTCAACCAGGTGTTTTCGGTGTTCGACACCGTCGCCGCGGCCGAACTGGGCGTGTCCAAATCATGAAAGTCACCTTCTGGGGAACACGCGGCTCCTTGCCCACGCCGCTGGGCGCCAAAGGTGTCCGCAAGAAACTGGTCAATGCGCTGGTCAAGGGCGCCGGCAAGAATCTCGACACGCCGGAAAAAGCGGAAGCTTTCTGCGAGCAGGAACTGAGCTTCGCCGAATCCGGGACCTTTGGCGGCAACTCCTCCTGCGTGCAGGTGGATGTTGGCGGGCCAGAATATCTGCTGTGCGACCTGGGATCGGGGGTGCGCGAATTCTCGCTGGCCGCCATCGCCAAGCACGGGCCCAAGGCGCCGCAGACCTATCATATCCTGATGTCGCATGTGCATTGGGACCACATCATGGGCTTCCCCTTTTTCATCCCCTGCTTCATCCCCGGCAACCGCGTGGTGATCTATAGCTGTCACGACAAGCTGGAACAGGCGATCCGGAACCAGAACCATGAGCCCTGCTTCCCGGTCGAGTTCACGGCCCTGGCCGCCAAGATCGAATTCGTGAAGATGGAGACCGACAAGGTCTATGACATCGCCGGCGCCAAAGTGACGGGCACGCGGCAGATGCACGGCAACGACTCTTATGGCTACCGGATCGAGAAGGACGGCAAGACTGTCATCTACACCACCGATTCCGAGCACAAGCCCGAAGACAAGGCCGAGATGCAGCGGGCGGCGAACTTCTTCAAGGATGCCGACCTGGTGATCTTCGACGCCATGTATTCGCTCGCCGACTCGGTCTCCATGAAGGAAGACTGGGGCCATTCCAGCAATGTCATGGGCGTGGAATTGTGCCAGATGGCGGGCGCCAAGAAATTGGCCCTGTTCCATCACGAGCCGGTCTATGACGATACGCGGCTGGAAGGGGTGTTCCGCGAAACCATCCGGTTCGAGGAAATTACCCGCACCGACACGAAGCTGGACGTCGCCATCGCCTATGACGGGCTGGTCCTTGACCTTTAGAGGCCTGGGCCGGCTGCTTCATACCGGCTGGGGCCGCCGCGCCGCCGGCGTCACGCTGATCCTTTTCCTGGGCCTGCAACTGGGCGCGGGCGGGATTTTCCAGCCCCCCCGGCTGGCGCTGTTCGACAGCTATCAACGCCATCTGCCACGCACGTTCCTGCACGATGGCGTAGTGATCGTTGCGATCGATGACGACAGCCTGAAAGCCCAGGGCCAATGGCCGTGGCCGCGTCATGTCATGGCCGACCTGATCGCGCGCATTCTGGCCGGCAAGCCCGCGGCGCTCGGCGTGGACATATTCTGGCTGGAGCCGGACCGCCAGTCGCCGGAGCAGTGGCTGCGCAATGCCGGCGAGCTGGACCCGGTCTTGAAGGACAAGCTGCTGCAGCTGCCCCGTGCCGACGACCACCTGGCGCAGGTGCTGAAATCCGGGCCCGTAGTGCTGGGCGTCAGCGGCGCAAACAGGGATCCTGCCGATCTGAAGGCGCAGCCCATCAAACCGGATGAAGGCCCCCTGCCCCTGTTCCGCAATTTTGATCTTCAGACGCCGCAGGATCCCGCCGAGCCGCCGGCTGTGCTTCCCAAATTCGAAGGGGCCAATCGCAGCCTTCCCGAACTCGACCAGGCGGCGGTCGGCCATGGTGTGGCCTCGGTGGACCGGGACGACGGCACCAATAATATCTTCCGCCGGCTGCCCATGGCGTCGCGGATATCGGGAAGGCTGGCGCCGGCGCTGGAACTGGAAATGCTGCGGGTCGCCACCGGCACCCGGTTTCCCAGCATCTATTATGATCACCGCGCCGTCATC
>CANBZE010000099.1 GCA_947373775.1 Alphaproteobacteria bacterium | reverse complement strand
TGAGATCAAATCCATGCGTACCCATCCGGATTTCTTGCGCAAGGGTGTGGGCCGACTCTTGCTCGAACACATCGTGCAGCAGGCGCGCGGCTGTGGCATACGGCGGCTCAGTCTGGAGACAGGATCAGGCCCCGCTTTTGATTCGGCCCTGGCGCTGTATCGCGGTTACGGATTTACCGACGGAGAGGCGTTTGCGGACTACCAGCGCAGCGAATTCAACCAATTCATGCACCTGGATCTTTAATGCGCATTGTCAAATCGCTAAAGCTTGGACCTTGGTTCGGACGGGCCGCGATCGGCGGCATCATGGTCGGCGCAGCGCTCTTGGGCTGCGCACGTCCTGAGGACAGCAGTTTCGCGGCACAAGCTGTTCGGCGTGGCGATGATTGCAGCGGGTAGCGCGATGGACGCCTATGGTCACAGCGTCGGGCCTGCGGAGGAAATTTACGACAGCGTGAAGCGGGACTGCTTGGATTGGAAGAAAAGAGAGACGGCGCGCGCCAAATCAAACGCACCGTGATAGCCGATCCCTTCACGGGCGCTTGAGTCTGGTTACGGCCCTTTAATCCATGACCTCTTGCAGGATGCGCGGGCTGAGCGCGTGGCCGCCGCTGAACGGGTTGGTATAGGAGACGATCAGCAGGCTCGACATCGCGATCACCGTGGCGAACAGCGCCAGGGCGATGGCGCAGGAACGCCGGTTGTCGCTGTGGACCAGCCCAATCCAGGTCAGCAGGCACAGCCCGATCACCACCAGTCCCAGGAAACGCAGGTCGCCCGCATCATCCTCGCTGACCAATATGCGCTCGCGGCGGGCGGTGCGCACTTTCTCCAACGCCTCAATGATGTCGCGCTGGATGACGCGCTGCCCGTCGCCTTCCAAGGTCAGGCCGCGCATATACTGCATGGCCGTCAGCAATTCTTCCGAACAGCCGCAGACATTGTGTGTCAGGGCGGTGATGCGATCCTGCGCCATCGCCGGCCATTCCTGGTTGACCGATTCCGCCACATATTTGCCGATCAGGGTGCGCAGCGGCGCCTGGGTTCCCGCCGGCAAGCTCTGGGCGAGGATCAGCGCATCCCGCAGGCCACTGGCCTCGGTGGCGATCGCCTGCTTGGCATGATTGTAGTTGGTCCAGACCGGTTCGGCGCTGAACACCAGCAGCAAGGCAAAGACCGCGCCCAACGGCGACAGCATCGCGGGGGTAAGCGCCTTGAAGTTGCGCGCGCGATCGCCCGTGGCCAGCCGCGTCACCACAAGGAAAATGATTGCTGCGAGAAGATAGGTGACCGCGAAAACTATGATGGCCATCGCCAATATGGATAGGCTGAAGAACCAGTCGCTCATGGCGGGCCCGCCTGACAATTTGTCTGAAAAATCACGAGAAGACTATCGCGTCACGATAGCAGACACCGCGGCATCGCGAAACGGCGGCGATCAGCGCCGCACAATATCGAAAGCACATGACAGGCGCTTGTCGTCCGCGGTGAACGGCACGGTGCCGTGCCATATATTGGAGGGGAACAGCACCAGCAAACCTGGCTCGGGCTTGACCAGATGATCGGGCGCAAGCGGCGGCGATGTCGGCGGGCCGGGCTCGCCGAATTTCAGCCAGCCTTGCTGGCCTTCCATCTTGTCGGGCAGCCGCACATAGAAAGCCGATGACAGCCAGCCTTCGGGATGGATGTGATTGATGTGGAAGCCGCCGCTGTTCAACCGCACCGACCAAGCGCCGCCAAAGCCGTAATCCTGCCCGGGCTCGCCGATGGCCGCGATGTGGGCGCGGATGGGCGCATCGATGGCGGCGAACAGGGCGCGGATCGCCGGATCGGGATAATCCTGCAAGCCCCGCATGGTCTGGCTGCCATGCCGCAGGGACTGACCCACCGGATGGGTCAAAGGGCCGTGAATGACATCCAGCGCATCGCCCAGATCGCGCAGGTAATCGTCCAGGCTGTTCCAGCCTTGCGGCGGCGTGATGCGATAGCTTTTCACCAGCCGGTCATAGTCATACAGCGAGGTGTAGCGGGCGTCGCCCGCCAGCCGCCACGCCACCGCCAACAACGCGGTGGCATGCTGGTCGGTGGGCCGCGCCGTGTGCAGCGCTTCAGCGCGGCGCGCCGCCTGTTCAATGCGGCCCAGCGCCAGGTCCACTTCGATCTCAGCCTTGGCGCGCGCTTGCGGCGTGATGCCGGGCGCCGCGGCAGCCAGCCGCCGGTCGGAATCCTGCGGATCGAATTTCAAGCCGGTGCGCGCCGCCAGCACATTCAGCGAGGGATCGCGGTCCGCCGCCTTGCAAACCAGCGCATAGGCGCCCGCTTCGTCGCCGGCATCCTGCAACAGCCGCACCGTCACCGCGACAATGTCGTGTGTTGGCGGCGCGGCATCGAGTTCGGCGCGCGCTTTGGCAAGATCGCCGGTCAGCATCCATACCAGCCCGGCCAGCTCGCGCTGGGCCTGGGCATGGGTGGGATCCTTGCGCACCGCCTTGCGCCAGGCGGTTTGCGCTTCCTCGAAGCGGCCCTGTTTGTTGAACAGCCGCCCCAACAGAACATAGGAATGGATGTCATCCAGCCCCAGCTTGATGGCGCGGCGGACGGCGTTTTCGGCTTCGGCTTCTTCGCCCAGCCGCAGCGCGATGGAGGCCAGCGCGAATTGTGCCGCGCCATCCTGCGGCGCCAGCCGGACCGCCTGGCGCAGTTCGCGGAGGCAGCCCGGCAAATCGCCCAGCTGGTGCAGCACAAGCCCCAAAAGACTGTGCAGCGGCGCACCCTCCTGCCCGCCCGCAATAGCCTGCGCCAGCACATCGCGCGCCTCCAGCGCGCGGCCGCTTTGCAGCAGGAATTGGGCAGTGCTTACAGGATCGTGCGCCATGCCTCGCGATTCCAGACGGACAGGCGCGGCGATGCAAGCCCTATTCGCGCGGCCGCCCGATGACGGCATACTGGCGTCAGACCCAAAAAGGCGAACCTGATGAAACTGCCCGCCCTGCTTGCCCTTCTTCTTTTGACCGCTCCCGCATCTGCGCAGGTTTCGGTGATCCAGAATCCCATGACCCCGGCCGACGCCAAGGCCAATGACCCGTCCGTGCCCGACGCCTACACGATCAGCGGACAGTTCGAGCGCATCGTGGTGATACGCGTGAAGAACAAGGTCGACCTGCTGGCCGGCATCGAGGCGATGGTGAAGAAGGAGAACATCAAGAACGGCGTCATCCTGGCGGGCATCGGCAGCCTTCGCGGCTATCACGTCCACCAGATCAACAACCGCGACTTTCCCACCAGCAACATCTTCACCAAGGCGCTGACCACGCCCTGCGACCTGATCGGCATGAACGGCTATATCGTGAACGGCGTGGTCCATGCCCATATGAGCCTGGGCACCGGCGAGAAAGCCATCAACGGCCACCTGGAGCCGGGCACCGAGGTCTTCACTTATGCCATCGTCACCATCGGAGTGATGAACGGTACCGACCTGAGCAAGATCGACGACAAGAGCTACCGCTAGGGAACTTTTGGTTCCCGCCCGGTGTTTCCCTCCTATTGATGGAGGGATTCATGAAGCCGATCGCGATTTTGGGCCTTGTTCTGATTGTTCTGGGGATCGGCGGGCTGTTCATCAGCCATGTCAGCTGGACCGAGACCAAGCCGGTCGTGAAGCTGGGCCCGATTGAGGTCAATTCCCAGGAAGACCATACCGTCTGGATTCCCACCGCCGCGGGGGTCGTGGCCGTGCTGGCCGGGCTCGGACTGGTATTCGCGGGCAAAAAGAGCGCCTAGTTTCGCTGCATCCGCTAACAACGCAGCGTTTGCGAGGCGTCACAGTTCCCGCCTATCATCCTCCCCTAATTTCATGGGGAGAGAAAAATGCGTTCCATCATCAAGCTTGCCTTGGCCGCGTGCGTGGGCGCCGGCATCGGCGCGACCGGCTTCGCCGCCCTTGCCCAGAAGGACCCCAAGGTCGGCGTCACCGTCAATGACCCTATCGGCCCGGCGCCTGATCCCGCCAGCGTCACCGCGACCTTGCCCAAGGACCAGAAGTGCACCGGCGAAGTCGGCAAGATGCAGATGTGCTATCTGTATGGCGATCCGGCCAAGCCGGGCCCGTACATGGTGAAATACATCTGGTATCCGGGCAATTTCTCCAAGCCGCACTATCACAACAATGAACGCTTCGCCTATGTCGTGTCCGGCACCTGGTGGACGTCGACCAGCAAGACCTATGACGAGCGGACCACCTATCCGGTCCATGCGGGCACCGTTGCGGTCGACATACTGAGGGGCGTCCATTGGGATGGCGCGCGCACCGGCGAGAAGGAACCCGCCGTGCTGGTCCTGGCCGGCACCGGCCCCAACACCACCCAGAGCGTGGATGAAAACGGCAAGGACACGGGTCCGCCGCGCTAACGGCCGCCGCCATGCGCGCATCTGCCGTCGCCGTCTTGTTGGGACTGCTGGCGCTTCCGGCTTCGGCCGAAACCGGGCAGCAGCTTCTCACCCAGGGGCCCACGACCAAAATGCCCTTGCCGGACCCCGGCCATATTCCGCTGGTGTTCGGCAAGGATATTCCCTGGAAAGGCGGCGAAGGTTCGCAGAGCGCGACTTTGTTCGGCGATCCCAGCAAGCCGGGCATCTATGGCGTGTTGATCCGGTGGATGCCGGGACACAATTCCATGCCCCATTTCCATACCACGTCGCGCTACGCCTATGTCGTGTCGGGGACGTGGTGGGTGTCATCCAGCACCCATTATGATCCCAGCCAGATGTACCCGGTGCCGGCTGGCAGCTATGTCACCGACGTGCCCAATACTATTCATTGGGACGGCGCGCGGGCGGAAACCGGCCCGGCCATTCTGATGCTGGTGGGTGAAGGCCCGGTGCAAACTGTCCGCTATGTGCCCAAGGACCCCAGCAAGGCGCCCGAAGGCCAGGATTTTGTGCCTCCGCAATAAAATGCATAGTGAATATGGGAGCGTCCGGCGACCCGAGCGTTAGCGAGGGCACGTCCGGCGCGACCAAACATAAATGGGGGCTCGCTTGAAATTCCATCCCGTCTATTTGTTCCTGGCGGTGCCCTATGCCGCCTTCCTGTGGGTGCCGTTCTACAACCGCATCGAGCCGCAGCTGTTGGGCATTCCCTTTTTCTACTGGTGGCAGATCTTCGGCATCGTGCTGACCTCGCTGTGCATCGTGCCGGTCTATTACTGGCAGCAGGCCCAGAAGTCGGGCGACGGCAAATGAACATCACCATTATCGTCTTCCTGGCGCTGTTCCTGTTCGTGGCGCTGCTGGGCCTGCTGGGCTCGCGCTGGCGCGCCGGCGACCTGTCCCAGCTGCATGAATGGGGCTTGGGCGGGCGCAGCTTCGGCACCCTGATCACCTGGTTCCTGCTCGGCGGCGATCTCTACACCGCCTATACCTTCATCGCCGTGCCCGCCCTGATGTTCGGAGCCGGCGCCAACGGTTTCTTCGCCGTGCCCTATGCCGCGCTGATGTATCCGGTGCTGTTCATGGCGTTTCCGCGCCTGTGGTCGGTGTCGAACAAGCGCGGTTACATCACCGCGGCCGATTTCGTGCGCGGGCGCTTTGGCCATCGCGGGCTGGCGTTGGCGGTGGCGGTGACCGGCCTGGTGGCGGTGATGCCCTATATCGCCTTGCAGCTGGTGGGCATGCAGGTGGTGATCGCAGCCCTGGGGCTGGATTACGCCGTGACCCTGCCGCTGCTGGGGAGCGTATCGGTGCCGCTGGTCGCGGCGTTCTGCGTGCTGGCGGCTTTCACTTACACCTCGGGCCTGCGCGGCACCGCGTTGATTGCGGTGGTGAAAGACTTGCTGGTCTATATCACCGTGCTGGCGGCGATCATCATCATCCCGTCGGAGCTGGGCGGTTATGCCAAGATCTTCGCCGCCGTGCCGGCCAAGCAGCTTCTGCTGCCGCCGGCGCCGGAAGGCAGTCTGGGCGCGGGCTTTGCCTATATGTCACTTGCCGTCGGCTCGCTGCTGGCGCTGTTCCTGTATCCCCATTCGGTGACCGGGCTGCTGTCGTCGTCCAGCCGCCACGTCATCCGGCGCAACGCCATCGTGCTGCCCGCCTATTCGGTGGCGCTCGCGCTGATCGCGCTCTTGGGTTACATGGCCATCGCCTCGGGCGTGAAGGAGATGCCCCAATATGCCGCCGGCTTCAAAAGCTTCGGCAACAATTTCGCGGTGCCGGCGCTGTTCCTGCACATGTTCCCGGGATGGTTCGCGGGCTTTGCCTTTGCCGCCATCGCCATCGGCGCGCTGATGCCGGCCTCCATCATGGCCATCGCTTGCGGCAACATGTTCACCCGCAACATCTTCAAGGATTTCATCGCCCCCGATTGCACGCCCCAGACCGAAGCCAAGGTCGCCAAGCTGGTAGCCTTCGCCGCCAAGCTGGGGGCGCTGTTCTTTGTGCTGGAAATGCAGACCACCTACGCCATCCAGCTGCAATTGCTGGGCGGCATCTGGATCTGCCAGACGGTGCCCGCGGTGTTGCTGGGGCTGTATGTGCGGCTTGATCCCAGGGGGCTGCTGGCGGGATGGGCGGCCGGCGTCGGCGTCGGCACCTGGATGGTGGCGGAGCTGAGCTTCAAGGCTTCGGTCTATCCGCTGCACCTCGGGGGACTGACGGTGCCCTGTTACGCGGCGCTCAGCGCGCTGCTGGTCAACCTGGTGGTGAGCTGGCTGGTAACAATGGTCTTGCGCGCCACCGGCAACGCATCGCTCCGCGATGAAACGGCGGCGGCAGATTACGTTTAGCCGAAGCGGCCGGTGATGTACTGCTCAGTGCGCTTGTTATCGGGCGCGGTGAAAATCTTTTCCGTGGCGCCATATTCGATCAGCTCGCCCAGATACATGAAGGCGGTGAAGTCGCTGGCGCGGCTGGCCTGCTGCATATTGTGGGTGACGATCACGATAGTGTAGTCGGCCGCCAACTCCTCGATCAGTTCTTCGACCTTGGCGGTGGAAATCGGGTCCAGCGCCGAGCAGGGCTCGTCCATCAGGATCACTTCGGGACGGGTCGCCACGCTGCGCGCGATGCACAG
>CANBZE010000098.1 GCA_947373775.1 Alphaproteobacteria bacterium | reverse complement strand
AAGACGTTGTTCTTCTTCAGATGCTCCGCGTCGGCGATCACGTCCCTGAACTTGCCGGCATTGTAGTCCTGGGCGAACTTGGCCTTGGCGCCGCCGGGCGTGTTCGGATCGGCCGAGGAGATCGCGATCGCGCTCTTGAACTGGGCGATGATGGCGTGATCATCCGGGGTGGAGGCAGCGGCCTCCGCCTCGCTCAGCCTGGCCTTGGCGCCGGCAAAATTCTTGGCCGCGATCATGGCCTGGGCTTCCTTCAGCAGCGGACCGACCTTGGCGCTGACGGTTGCGGCCTGGGCGGTGGGCACCAGGACCAGTGCGGCGCCGATGGTGGCGGTGCCCAGAAGGAGCGCCGTCAGGGCGGCGTGCAGTTTACGAACAGTCATGACAAGACCTCATAGATCATCAAAAAAAGGAAAAGCGCGCGGGGTTGCCGCGCGCTTTGAACCTGCGGCCGTGACCCTCACAGCCTAATTATACTGGTCAATGCCGCTAAAACCAATATGGGTCGCACCCAAGCGCTGGGCATCGGCCAGCACGCGGGCAACGGCGTCATACTTGGCCAGCCGGTTGGGATTGACGTGGATTTCGGGCTGCGGCTCCTTTTTGGCCGCGTCTTCGAAATACGCGTCCATGGTGCTGCGATCCACCGCCGCGCCGTTCCAGGTGATGGTGCCGTCAAAGTCCACACCCAACTCCACCGTCTCGGGAATGACCGTCGGCGGGGTCGTGTTGGGAGCAGGCATGTCCAGCTTCACCGCGTGAGTCTGGACCGGCAGGGTCACGATCAGAAGAACGAGGAGAACGAGCATCACGTCGATAAGCGGCGTGGTGTTCATCTCCACCATGACTTCGCCGTCAGCAGTACTGGTACTCATTGCCATGGCGGATTACCTCAATAGCTGTTGGCGTCCAGAGCGTGGGGTTCGGTGATGAAGCCCACTTTCTGGATGCCGGCCTGCTGGCAGGCAAGAATGACGCGGCCGATCGCCTCAAAACGCACACCCTTGTCGCCGCGGATATGCACTTCGGGGAAGGGCTTGCCCGTCGCCTGGGCCCGCTTCAGGGCGTCGACGAAGTTGCGCTTCATTCCTAACTGATCGACAGGCACGTTGTTGTAATAGGTCTGCTCGTCCTCGGTCACCGCGATCACGATATTCTCAGGCTTGGTCTGAGTGACGATATTGCGATAGGTCGGCAACTGGACGTTCACCGTCTTGAGCACCACCGGAATGGTGACCAGGAAGATGATGAGCATGACGAGCATCACGTCCACCAACGGGGTGGTATTGATCGTGACGTTCAGTTCGGCTGTGTCGTCTTCAACCGCATGTTGGACGTCGACTGACATGGTTCTATCTCCGTAAGACTATCTGCTCAGCCTACTTGCTCTTGCTGATGAGATAGGCCTGCAGATCGCCCGCAAAGGCGCGCAGCTTCTCGGTGATGACCTTGTTGCGGCGGACCAGGTAGTTGTACAGCAGCACCGCGGGAACCGCGACGAACAGACCGATGGCGGTCATCTGCAGCGCTTCGCCCACCGGGCCGGCGACCTTGTCGATGGACATCTGGCCGGCGACACCGATACCGATCAGCGCGTTCAAGATACCGATAACGGTTCCGAGCAGACCGACGAACGGCGAGACCGAGCCGACCGAGCCCAGGAACGCGATGCCGCCCTGCAGACGGGCATTGGCGTCTTCCAGCTGGCGGGTCAGGGTCATGCCGATCCAGTCGGACA
Source organism: Alphaproteobacteria bacterium (assembly GCA_947373775.1). Next base: position 5,343 of record CANBZE010000098.1, on the reverse strand, counting down.
GGCCCACCAGAGTGGTGCCGCCGGTGGAAGCCTTGAGGCCGGCTTCGGCAATACCGCGGAAGAGGGAGTTCTTCGGCAGCTTGTCGACACCTTCATTCAGGGTGGCGGAGGTCCAGAACTTCTTCTCGACCTGGGCGGCATGGCCCATGATGCGCTGCTGTTCGATCCACTTGGTGAAGAAGATGTACCAGGTGCCGGCCGACATGATGATCAGCGTGCCCAGGATGGTGCGCGAGATCCAGTCGCCATTCTCGACCATGTGCTTCAGGCCGTAGGGGGTCGACGCGTCGGCGGCGTTTACCTTGGCGGCAGCGCTTCCGGCGGGAGCAGCAGCCGGGGCGGCGGCGTCGGGAGCGGGCGCAGCAGCCGGGGCGGCAGCGTCAGCGGCAGGCGCCGGGGCAGCCTGGGCGTAAACCGGAGCAACGGCGCTCAGGCTGGTCATGGCGACGATGGCGGCAGCGATCGTCAATTTCTTGAAGTTCATTTTTCTACTCCGTGGGTATCGATGAATGATGTGACTGATTACTTGGCGTCCTTGAGGTCCCATTTGACCGAGACGCGCGTGGAAACGGCAGTGGGCGTACCCTGATTGGTGGGCGGCTGCCAGCGCCAGCGGCTCTTCACATAGTCGCAAGCGGCCGAATCCAGACGCTCCGAGCTTGAAGTCTGCACCACCTTGCAGTCGTCCACATTACCTTCGGTGGTGATGTGGACTTCCATCAGCGTGGTGCCCTGTTCGTTCAGGCGCACCGAGATGGGCGGATAAGGCGGCAGGGTGTGGGTGCGCATGATGGGGCGCAGCGGATCGCTGGAGGCGACGGCCTTGGGCGGCGGCGCCGGAGGCGCCTTGGCCACGGTGGTGACCGGCGGCGGCGGCGCGGTGGCGATCTGGAATTCGGGAACGATGGCGACCGGCGGCGGCGGCTTCACCAGATCCGGCGGCGGCGGCGGCGGCGCCTTGGGCGGCGTCTTCTGGGTATCGACGGTGGCCTTGATTTCCTGGAGCTGCTTGATCAGCGCGCCGGAAGAGAGAGCGGCAACCAGACCGGCGATGCCTGCAATGTGAATGGCAATAACGATGGCGAGGCTGGTGGCCTTGTTCGCCGTGGTTTTCTTCTCGACGTGTAAATGACCTGGACGTTCCATGCGCTCTCACTCATAGACGAGACCGAAGCACCGTGCGTGCCCGGTCCGGTAAATTGTTCGGGACCAACTCTAACCCAACGCGGGCGCCGTATGTCTGACGCCTTCAGGCCGCTTTTAAAGCAATCGCTTACTGTCTTTGCAAGGGGGATAAACAGCGTAGGCGCAAGGCCCCTTAAACCCTTGCCTTGCTCACAAGATGCGCACACCTGCTCAAGCAATGACAGGTTCTTGGCAAACGTCTTTACACTTCGCATATGCAGCATGGGACATTTAAGCCGTTAAACCCAATTAAAACCGGTCAAATTCTGGCCAACTCGATTGCAAAGACAGCAAGCGCACATTGCCCCGGACAGGGCGGCGGCATGGGCCATGCCGTCCGGGGTTCCCTTGCGACATTTTTGCTTTTTTACCGGCATAAAATTGGCGATGCTCGGCACCCGCAACAGCTTGGCCTTCAAGGATAATACTTATGCGATATCTCCATACCATGGTGCGTGTTTCCGACTTGGACGCATCGCTGGATTTCTATTGCGGCAAGCTGGGCCTGCAGGAAGTGCGGCGCATGGAAAATGAAAAAGGGCGCTTCACCCTGGTGTTCCTGGCCACACCCGACGATGCGGCGCGCATCCGGGCGCAAGGCGATACCGCGCTGGCCGCGGAGAGCCCGGTCATCGAACTGACATGGAACTGGGACGAGAAGGGCTATAGCGGCGGGCGGAACTTTGGGCATCTCGCCTATCGCGTGGGCGATATTTATGCGCTGTGCGAAAAACTGATGGCGGGCGGCGTGACCATCAACCGTCCGCCGCGCGACGGCCACATGGCCTTCATCCGCTCGCCTGACGGCATCTCCATTGAGCTGCTGCAGGACGGGCATCTGGAGCCCAGGGAGCCCTGGGCCTCGATGCCCAACACCGGCAGCTGGTAACGGCGCAAACAAAAACCCCGCCATCGCTGGCGGGGTTTTTCGTTTCAGACCGAAATTCTAGATGCGGCCCAGCACGGTCAGGATACCAACCTGAGTCGTGGAGCCGTTGTTGCCGCGGATCCAGTCGTAATTGACGCCCAGATGCCAGGTGTCGGTGCCCGCGCCCAGGCCAAGGCCCAGGATCGCGTTGCCGCTGTCCGGATCGGGACCGATAAAGGTCATGGTGTTGCCGGCGGTGCCGCGTCCGCCCGTGGACTGGAACGCCGCCTTGATCTTCACAGCCTGCTGCAACATGTCGTAGCGATAGCCCAGGCGCAGTTCCGGCGAGAGCTGGAAGTTCCAGACATTGACGGTCTTCTTGAGGTCGGCGCCGATGGCGCCGCGCAGCGAGCTGGCAAAGTACGGCGCCACGTCCAGGTTAAGGCCCGGGCCGCCATTGGTTTCCAGATAGCCTTCCTCGCGCAGGGTCAGCCCGTCCAGGCTGACATGGGGATCCACCTCAATGCCGGCATAATGCAGCATGGTGCCGGCATTGGCGCCCAGCGCCAGCATGGCGCCGGGACGCTTGCTGGTGGCCTCGCGGAACAGCCCGCCGATATTGAGCGAGCGGGTTTCGTCGAAACTGCCATAGGCGGCGCTGATCTGGGTATCCAGGAACACATGCTTGCCGCGCCAGTCGGTATAGCCGGTCAGCATGAACCATTGGGTGTTGGTGCGGGTGGCGCGCGGCAGCTGCTGGCTGACGTCGCCGCTGTAGAAAGTGAAGGCGCCGCCGTACCAGCCATTGCGGGGGCTGCCGCCGTCCACGCCCAGCACAAAGCCGAAACCGTGATCCTTGTAGGAGGTCAGGGTGCCGTCGGCGGAGGTGCGGCCCTTGTTGTTGATCTGGCCGGTGAACTCTTCGCCCCACAAAGTGGTGTCGCCGGCGGTCTTGGCATAGCTGCGCAGCAGACGCTGGCGCGCCGCCACCGGGCCGCTGGCCTGGTCGGTCAGCAGGATGGCGATCTCGCGGGTGCCGCCCGAAACGTCCGGCGCGAACTGCGAGAAGACCTGCTGGGCCTGCTGCTGCGAGGCCAAAATATTGATGCCGCTGCCGGGCACGCCCGGGGTGTTGTAGACCGTCAGGCTGGTGGCGATGGCCGAGCCCAGCTCGTTGTCGGTCGCCAGCGCCGAAGCGGCGAAGGGAAACTCGTTGCGGGCATTGCCGGACAAGTTCAGGCCGGGGGTGCCGTCGGCATTCTTGGCGCCGGTGGAACGCGGCAACAGATGCAGCTGCAGGACCTTCTGGCCGCTGGCGTCGATGGTGTTGGTCAGCGCCTGCAAGCCGCTTTCGGTGGGCGTCTCGAACAGGAACGGCGTGTTCTGGCCCAGAAGCGCATTCTGCGTCGCCAGGGTGGTGTCGGTGATCACCGGCGCGCGGATCAAGGTGATGGTCTGGGCGACCGGGGTGGTGGTCGAGGCGGCGGTGAAGCCGGAGGAAATATAGGTGCCGAACTGCAGCGCCAGGGCGGCGCCGGAGATGTTGGCACTGTCGGCCTGCACCACCGGGTTCAGGCTGTTCAGGTTCGACTGGGAAACAGCCAGGCCCAGAGTGCCGTTGGGGGCGACATTGAAGGTGGAGGCCTGCAGCGCCTGGGTGGTGTTGGCGATAAACAGAAGGCCGTTGGGATCCACCTGTACCGCCAGCGCACTGACGCCGGACGTGATCACGGCGTTGACATAGCCGAAGCCGCCGACATGCAGCTGATGGCCGGAGCCCGAACCGAAGGCAATGGCGGTGGGCGAAGTGATGGGCGACAGGCCCAGCGTATTGTCCAGGAGCTGCTGGCCGACGATCGCGTAATTGACGTTGGTGTTGACCAGGCCGGTGGCCGGATTGGCGGTGCCGGCGGCGCCGACATTGCCCACATTCAGCACATTGCCGTTGCCGGCCGAGCTGAGCAGCACGCTGCCCAGAATGGTGCCGGAGTTGTTGACCGTCACGCCGCCGCCGGTGCCGGTGGACAGGTCGATGGCGTTGGTCAGCGAGCTGGTCACCGCGCCGGTGGCGGGCGACAGGATGGTGTTGGCGGCCTGGATGGTGCCGGCATTGTTGATGGTCTTGAGCGTGCCCGACTGGTCGGAGATGGCTTCCGACACCAGGCTGAAGGGCGCGCTGGCGCTGGCGATGGTCTTGGTGGGCGAAACAGTGCCGGTGTTCACTTCAGCGGTGATCTTGGCGCCCTTGCCGATATTGATCAGCGGCAGATTCGCATTGGGGCCCACGATCACGCCGAAGGCGCTGCCCTGGCCGATGCCGGTGACGGTGGCGCTGATGGTGCCGGCGGTGCTCGAGCTGCCGCTGATGCTCTGGGCCAGCACGTCCAGGCGCGGCACGAAGGTATAGGGACCGATGTACAACGCCGTGGCGGTGGTGATGCCGCTGGAGGTCACGATCTGAGAATTGGTGCCGGCAGTGGCGGTGATGGTGCCGGTGTTCAGCAGGCCGCCCACATTATTGACAAGCACATTGTTGGTTGTGGTGACGCCATTGGTCGTGGTGGTGACGGGGACCGACACATTGTTATGCGCCGCGGTATCGCAGGTGGTGGCCACGCTGCTGAGGCAGGTGAAGTAGGTGGGCGAGTTGCCCTGGATGACGATCGCAGCGGTGCTGAGTTCTGAATCGATCGGCTGGGCGGTGATGGTGCCGCGGTTGATGAAGGAATAGCCGGGACTGATCGGATCTATGTCCGGCGTCACCGGGCCCATGACGATCGGTCCACGCGGCGCGGTCAGCGTGCCGGTGATGGAGCGCGACGGGTCGATCAGGATGGTCGGGTTGGTAACACCGGACAGGACCAGGCCGGACGAGGAAACCAGCGCCTGGTTGACATTGCTGGATGTGCCGGGCCCGGCGTTGAGGAAGCCGCCATCGATGCTGCCGGCGATGACGATGGCGCTGGCTGATTCCGGATTGCCGCCGCGGGTGTTGAAGTTCTGCGTGCCGATCAGCGAAATCGCGCCGGCATTGACCAGGCTGCCGCCCGAAGAACTCGGGCAGGTAAAGGCGGCCGGCCGGCCGGTATCGCTGGCGCAGGAATGAATGCCGCCGAATTCGGCGACGCCGATCAGGCCGGCGCCCACGCCCGATATGCCGCCGCCGATCAGCACATTGCCGTTCACGGTGCCGTCCAGGTCCACGATGATGCTGTTGGAAGCCGTGGAATTGACAGTGCCGTTCTGGGTGATGCCGCCGCCGCCCAGAAGGATGTTGCTGGTGACCTTGG
>CANBZE010000097.1 GCA_947373775.1 Alphaproteobacteria bacterium | reverse complement strand
ATCAGCACGAAGGGGGCGCTGCCTTCAAAGTCGCGCGCATCGGCCTGGACGATTTCGGCGTTCAACTTGGTGCGCGTCAGATTTTCGCGGATGCGCTCGCCACGCATCGCATCGATCTCCACGGCAATGACGTTTGCGCCGCGCGCTGCCAGCTGCAAAGTTTTGCCACCCGGCGCGGCGCACAGGTCGATCACGCTTTGGTCCGCGACATCGCCCAGCAGCAAAGCGGGCAAGGTGGCCGCCGCGTCCTGCACCCACCAGTCGCCTTCGGCAAAACCGGGCAGTTCGTCGATGCGGCCGGAATCGCTCAGCCGCCGCACGGCACCGAACACTTCCTCGCTAGGCGGGAAAATCGCAGCGGGCGATTTCAGCACGATGTCGACCGGCGCCGCCTGCTGGTGGGCGCGCGCGATGATCCGCGCCGTGCCGGCGCCATATTGCGCCGTCCAGCGCGACCACAGCCAGTCGGGGGTGGACAAGCGCTCGCGGTCCAGGCCCGACAACACCGCTTCGCCTTCCTTGGCGACCTTGCGCAGCACCGCATTGATCAGCGGCTTGAAATGCACCGCCTTGGAATCCTTGGCGGCCAACTCGTTGGCGGCATCTACGGCGGCATGGGGCGCAACTTTCAGGATGAGAAGCTCACAGGCGCCCAGCAGCAGGATCTCGCTGGCCGTGCCGGCCTTGTGCGGCGCCAGCGGCTTGGCCATGAACTTGCGCAGTACCGCATCCAGCGCCCCCATATTGCGCAAGGTCTCACTGGCCAGCGCGCGGGCGAAACCGGCGTCGCGGACGGCAAGGCCCGCCAACTGGTCCAATCCGGCATCCAGCGGGCGGCGCTTCTGCAGCACGCCGGACAATATGGCCAGCGCCGCGCGGCGTGCGGCCAAGCCTGGAGCGAGAAGTCCGGTATCGGTCATGGGCTCTCTTTAGAGCAAGCACGCCCTTGGCCAAAGGCCCTTCCCAAAGGCATTATCACGCTTCAAGCAGCGGGGGTTGGCCATGACGGCATTCGATCTGACGGGAAAAGTTGCCCTGGTGACGGGCGGCAATGGCGGCATCGGGCTGGGCATGGCCAAGGGCCTGGCTGAGGCCGGCGCCACCGTGATGGTGGCGGGGCGCGACGCGGACAAGAACAGGCACGCGGTCGAAGCATTGGGCGGCAACGCCGATGCCGTCGCCGTGGACATGGCTGAAGAAAGCGGCGTGAAGGCGGTGGTGGATGCCACGGTCAAAAAGTTCGGCCGGCTGGATATCCTGGTGAACAATGCCGGCATCAATATCCGCAAACCCCCGCAGGATTATGCATTGGAAGAATGGCACCGGGTGCTGAACATCAACCTGACCAGCCTGTTCGTCTGCTGCCAGGCGGCCTACCCGCATTTGAAAGCGCGGGGCGGCAAGATCATCAATATTGGTTCGATGATGTCGATCTTCGGCGCGTCGTTCGCTGCGCCCTATGGCGCCAGCAAGGGCGGCGTGGTGCAGCTGACCAAGTCGCTGGCCTCGGCCTGGGCGGCGGAGAATATCCAGGTCAATGCCGTGCTGCCTGGCTGGATCGACACCGAACTGACCAAGGGCGCGCGCCAGCAGGTTTCCGGATTGCATGAGAAGGTGCTGGCGCGGACGCCGGCGGGGCGCTGGGGCGCGCCTCACGATATGGCGGGCATAGCGGTGTTCCTGGCCAGTCCGGCTTCAGACTTTATCACCGGCACCGCCATCCCGGTGGATGGCGGGTACAGCGCACAAGGCTAGCCCCAAGGGCCTTTGCGTACGGGCGTCGCGTTTGCGCCCGCCATGGCTGTCAGCCGCGCAATGCGCTCTTCCGTCGAGGGATGGGTGGCGAACAACCCGCTGATGCCACCATGCAGCGGGTTGATGATGAACATGTGCGCCGTGGCGGGATTGGCATCGGCGGGATAGTTGTCGATGCGCTGCGCCGCGCGCTCGATCTGGCCCAGCGCCGAAGCCAGCCACATGGGGCGGCCGGTGATTTCGGCGCCGGCGCGGTCGGCTTCGAATTCGCGTGAACGCGAGATCGCGGCCTGCACCAGCATCGCCGCGATCGGCGCCAGCATGGTGACCAGCAGCACGCCCACCATGCCCAGCGGATGCTCGCGGTCTCTGGAACCACCCATAAAGAAGGCCATGTTGGCCAGCATGGAAATGGCGCCCGCGATCACCGCGGTGATGGTCATGGTCAAGGTATCGCGATGCTTCACATGGCCCAGCTCATGCGCCAGGACGCCCGCCAGTTCTTCCTGACTTACCTGTCTCAGCAAGCCGGTGGTGACGCAGACGGCGGCATGATCGGGATTGCGCCCGGTGGCGAAAGCGTTGGGTTGGGGATTTTCGGTGATGTAAACCTTGGGCATGGGCAACTGCGCCTGTGCCGCCAGTTTTTCCACCAGCCCGTACAGCCGCGGCTCGCTAGCGGCATCGACCTGGCGCGCGCCGTACATGGACAGCAGCACCTTGTCGGAATTCCAATAGGCGAAGGCGTTCATCGCCAGCGCCATGGCAAAGGCGATCAGCACCCCGGTGCCGCCGCCCAGCAGCGCACCCACCGCAATGAACAACCCGGTCAGGGCCGCCATCAGGATGCCGGTACGAAGCGTATTCATGGTTTTGTCCTCACGCGCCTTTTTGAATGGTCGCGCCGGGAGGCACTCGCTACGCTCGCGTTCCCGGTCGCTCCTGATGTAAGCTCGCTCCATGTCCGATCAAGCAACGCCGGAACAAATCGCCGCCCGCCTTGCCGAAGCGGCCCAGCGCGCCACGGCCGAAGCCGAAGCCCGCCGCGCCACGGAAGATAAAAAGCAATTGCCGCCGGAATTGGGCGGACCCAAGGGCCCCGAACCCACGCGCTATGGCGACTGGGAAATCAAAGGCATCGTTTCCGACTTTTAAGATTGGTCGCGCCGGCCTCGCTGTGCTCGGGTCGCCGGTCGCTCCGCTAAAAAGCGTCGGCCGTCATCTCTTCCAGCGCCCGGCGAACATCCGCCGGCCAGGCCTCGATATGGGCGGAAAACTCCTCGCCGTGCCCGGCATACAGGGCACGGATGGCCTCCTCATAACCCGGCGCATTGCCCACCAGGGCGGTGGCAAAGCGATAGACGGCGTCACGCCGCGCGCGCTGCTGGGCCCGCGGGTTGCGGCTGGCTTCCTCCACCAGCTTGCGCAGGGCGACCGAAGCGCCGCCGGGCTGGGTGGCCAGCCAGTCCCAGTGCCGGGGCAACAGCGTGACCTCCCGCGCCGTCACCCCCAGCTTGGGCCGGCCGGGCCGGACAGTTTCCTCGCTGGGTGGAAAGCGGGGGTCGATATCCACCACCCGGCCCGTCTCCCGATCAAAGATCAGGGCGGCCGGGTCCTGGCGGCAGGCTTCATAAACTTGGGGCAAGGGCCCGGAAGCCAGGTGGTCGAAGCCAGAAAAGGCGGAATAGCTCATCGATGGTATTTATCCGGGTGAAATATCCAGGTCAATATCATCCGGGTAAAAGTAAATCGGCTATTTGCCTTGATGCGGCCGGCTCCAAGGTTCATTTACAGGAGGCATCCCGAAAGCGCCCACCATGTTCATCCAGACCGAATCCACTCCCAATCCCGCCACCCTCAAATTCCTGCCCGGCCGGGACGTGATGGGCGAAGGCGCGGTGGCCGATTTCCCCAGCGCCGACACTGCCGGCCGCTCCCCCCTGGCCAAGGCGTTGTTCTCCATTCCGGAGGTTTCCCGCGTGTTCTTCGGGGCCGATTTTATTTCGGTGACCAAGCGCGACGGCGACTGGAAGCATCTCAAGCCCGCCATCCTGGGCGCGGTGATGGAGCACTTCACCCAAGGACACCCGCTGCTGGAAGGCGCGGCGGACGAGACCGAAGAAACATTCAGCGACGAGGACAGCGAGGTTGTGGGACAGATCAAGGAATTGATCGAGACCCGCGTGCGTCCCGCCGTGGCGCAGGATGGCGGCGATATCATCTTCAAGGGTTTTGATGGCGCCAGCGGCGTCGTCTCGCTGCATCTGCAAGGCTCCTGCGCCGGCTGCCCGTCTTCCACCATGACCTTGAAGAACGGCATCGAAAACATGCTGCGCCATTACGTGCCCGAAGTGACGGCCGTCGAAGCGGTATGATAGCGTTGGGCATGACCGAGCCCTATCTGGCGCAAGCCGATCACGCGATTTCCGATGCCGCGCTGGACACCATCTTCCGCGCCGCCCGCACCATGCGCCAATGGCAGGACAAGCCGGTGTCGCCGGCGCTGCTGATGGCGATCTATGATTTGGCACGGCTGGGCCCGACTGAATCCAACATCACCCCGGCGCGTTTTCACTTCGTGGTGTCGAAGACAGCCAAGGCGCGGCTGGAGCCGTTGCTGGATGAAGGCAACCGCAAGCAGACCATGGCGGCGCCCGCTACGGCCATTGTTGGCTATGATCTCGACTTCGCGCGCACCCTGCCGACTCTGGCGCCGCGCATCGCGGAAGGCTTGAGCGAAAAACTGGCCCATGATCCCGAGCGTGCACGCCTGATGGCGATGCGCAGTGCCGGATTGCAAGGCGGCTATTTCATGGTCGCGGCGCGGGCGCTGGGTCTGGATTGCGGGCCCATGTCGGGTTTCGACAGTGCGGGCGTGGACAAGGAATTCTTTGCCAACACTGCGATCAGGTCTTATTTTCTCTGCAATCTGGGCTATGGCGTGGCGGGCAGCGCACGGCCCCGCGCTGCGCGGCTTGGCTTCGACGAAGCCTGCAAGATCCTGTGAAAATACTCGCTGTTGATACCGCGCTGGGCGGTTGCTCGGTCGCGCTGCTGGAAGACGGCAAAACGCTTGCTCATATTTTCGAAGCGATGGACCGCGGCCATGCCGAACGGCTGGCGCCGATGGTGGAAGAAGCCATGCGCGGTTTTGATTTCGCTGTGCTGGACCGTCTGGCCGTCACCACGGGGCCGGGCACCTTCACCGGCCAGCGCGTCGGATTGGCTTTCATGCGCGGGCTTCGTTTGGCGCTGAAGCGTCCGCTGACCGGTGTCACGACATTGGAAGTGATCGCCGCTGCGGCGATGGACGAGACAAAGCAATCACGCGCCGCCGTCATTCACGATGCACGCCGCGAGGAAGCCTATCTGCTGCTGCAGGACGGCGGCGAGACGCTGCAGCAGCCCGTGGTGATGCCATTTGCCGAAGCCATCGCGCGTATCCGCACCTTCGGGCCTTGCGCCCTGGCCGGCACCGGCGCCGCAACGGCAACGGAAAGCCTGGGCGGCGAATTCGTCCTGTCCACCATCCGCCAGCCCGATGCCTTGTGGGTGGCGCGGCTGGCGCAAAAGCTTGCACCTTCCGACCAAGTGCCCGGTCCACTCTATCTGCGCGCCCCCGACGCCAAACTGCCTGGTGGTAAAGCCCTTGTCTGATATCGCGCCCTTCAACGCCGTCTCCGGCGCGCATGTCCTGGCCGCGCTGCACGCGACCTGTTTTCCGCAGTCCTGGGACGCCGCCGCCATCAGTGCGCTGCTGGTGACACCGGGCACCTTTGCCTATGCCCATGATGACGGTTTTGTGCTGGCCCGCGCCGCCGCCGGCGAGGCGGAAATATTGACCCTGGCAGTGACACCCGCCGCGCGCGGCCAGGGGCTGGGGCGCAGGCTGTTGCAAGCCGCCATCAAAAAAGCGCACCAAATGGGCGCGGGCGCCATGTTCCTGGAAGTCGGCGTCGACAATCCGGCGGCCCTGGCACTGTATGCCGGGTTGGGTTTCGTCAAGGCCGGGGCGCGCAAGGGCTATTATCGCGGCGTGGACGCGCTGGTTCTCAGGCTTCCGCTGCCCGCCAATTTCGCCTAACCTTATGCCCTTCCCCGCAACCGACAGGAGCAACTGGTGACGCGGATCGAAAAAGCCTGCGTCGACAAGGGTCTTCGGATGACCGACCAGCGCCGGGTGATTGCCCGTGTCCTGTCGGACGCTCTGGATCATCCTGATGCCGAGGAACTGTACCGCCGCGCCTCGTCGATCGACCCGCATATTTCCATCGCCACCGTCTATCGCACCGTCAAGTTGTTCGAGGATGCCGGCATCCTGGAGCGGCATGATTTCCGCGACGGCCGCTCGCGTTACGAAGAAGTGCAGGAAGCCCATCACGATCACCTGATCGATGTGGCCACCGGCAGCGTGATCGAATTCCGCAACGAGGAAATCGAAAAGCTGCAACGCCGCGTTGCCGAAGAACTGGGCTTCGAGCTGATCGATCACCGGCTGGAGCTGTACGGCGTTCCCAAGGGGCGAAAGCCTCCGGCGTCCTGATGTGCTGATGGCACGCCTTCGCGCCACAATCATCGCCACCCTCTTTGTCCTGTTCACCCTGCCCCTGATGCCGGTGCAATGGCTGCTGCTGAAATTGCACGCCAAGGCCGCGCGCGGCTTTCCGCACTGGTATCACCGCCAGGTGGCGCGGCTGTTCGGTATCCACATCCGCATCGTCGGCAAGCCAGTGACGGGCGAAGGCGTGCTGATGGTGGGCAATCACACCAGCTGGGCCGACATCATCATTTTCTCGGCGGCGACGCCCTTGTCCTTCGTCGCCAAGGCCGAGGTCGGGACCTGGCCCTTCTTTGGCACCCTGGCGCGACTGCAGCGCACCGTGTTCGTCGAGCGCAGCCGCCGCAGCGCCACCGGGGCGGTGACGGATGCGATCAACCGGCGGCTGGCCGATGGCGATGCCTTGCTGCTCTTCCCCGAAGGCACCAGCCATAACGGCAACAGCGTGCTGCCATTCAAGAGTGCGCTGCTGGGTGCCGCCGAAGCGCGGCTGGCCGGCGGCCAGCATGTGAAGGTGCAGCCGGTCTCGGTGGCGTTCACCGGCCTGCACGGCATGCCGATGGGGCGGGAAAACCGGCCGCTGTTTGCCTGGTATGGCGACATGGAAATGGTGCCGCATCTGTGGGAGGCCCTGCTGGCCGGGCCGCTGGATGTCGAGGTCCGGTTCCATGAACCGCTGAGCCTAGACCGGATGGACCGCAAGACATTGGCGGCCAAAGCGCAGGAAATCGTGCAAACCGGCCAGGCCGAAGCCCTTGCCGGACGCCCTT
>CANBZE010000096.1 GCA_947373775.1 Alphaproteobacteria bacterium | reverse complement strand
CAGCCTGACCCAGGGCTATGGCCTGCCGCCGGGCACCGAATTCACCGTGCAGCTTCAGGCGGCGCTGAAACGGGCGGGGGTCGATGCGGTGGTGACCAATGCCGGCGTCTCCGGCGACACCTCGGCCGGCGGGCTGGCGCGGCTGGACTGGTCGCTGGCCGATCATCCCAATGCGGTGATCGTCGAGCTGGGCGGCAACGACATGCTGCGCGGGATTGCCCCGGCCGAAACCGAAAAGAATTTGCGCGCCATTCTGGCCCGGCTGAAGGCGTCGCATGTACCGGTGCTGCTGACCGGCATGCATGCCCAGCACAATCTGGGCGCTGATTATGTCCGGCAATTTGACGGGATTTATCCCCGCCTCGCCAAGGACACGGGTGTGCTATTCTATCCCTTCATCCTGGACGGCGTGGCGCTCAACCCCAAACTCAATCAGGCGGACGGCATGCATCCCAATCCGGCGGGCGTGAAGATCGTGGTGGCGCGCATCCTGCCGCTGGTGAAAAAGCTGGTGGGGCGTTGATGCTGCGCAAGCTGTTCTCGGTCAGTGGCTTTACCTTGCTGTCGCGCATTACCGGCTTTGCGCGCGACGCGCTGCTGGCCTGGACCTTGGGCGCGGGCGTCCTTTCCGACGCATTTTTCGTCGCCTTCGTCTTTCCCAACAATTTCCGCAACATCTTTGGTGAAGGCACGCTCAATCCCGCCTTCCTGCCGCGATACGCCAGCTTGCGGGCGCGGGGCGAGGATGAGGCCGCCGCCAAATTCGCCGATGCCATCTTTGCCTGGCAGATGGCGGCGCAGATCGTCCTGCTGGCGCTGGCGACCATCTTCATGCCGTCCATCATCCGCGTGCTGGCGCCGGGATTCCTGAACAATCCCGCGCAGTTCGATCTCACCGTATCACTGGCGCGGATCACCTTTCCCTATCTGATGCTGACCTTGGTGGCGGTGCAGCTGTCGGCGATGCTCAACGCGATTGAGAAATTCTGGGCCGCGGCCGCCTGGTCCAATCTGCAGAACCTGGCGATGATCGCCACCTTGATCGCCTGGCACTGGTTTCCCAATGCCGCGTACGCCGCGGCCTGGGGCGTGCTGCTGGGCGGAGTGGCGCAACTGGTCTTCATCCTGTGGGCCGGGGCGCGTGAGGGACTATGGTTGCGCCTGGGTTTGCCGCGCTGGTCGCCGCAGGTGGCGGAATTCTTCCGGGCTTTCGCGGCCGTGACGGTCGGCGCCGGCAGTGTGGTGATCGCGCCGTTCATCGACACCATTTTGGCCAGCTATCTGCCGTCGGGCAGCCGGACGGCGCTGTATTATGCCGACCGTCTCAACCAGTTGCCGCTGGGGGTTCTGGGCATCGCGATCGGCACGGTGCTGCTGCCGGAAATGTCGTCGCGGCTGGCACGCGGCGATGCCGCCGGGGCGCATGCAGCACAGAACCGGGCGGCGGCGATGAGCTTGTTGCTGACCTTGCCCTTCATGGCTGCCTTCCTGGTCATTCCCGGCACCTTGATGCGCGCGGTGTTCGCGCACGGTGCGTTCGACGGCAACGCCGCCACCATGGCGGCGGTGGCGCTAGCGGCTTACGGCATCGGATTGCCGGCCATGGCGCTGGTGCGGATTTTGGCGTCCACTTTCTATGCCCGCCATGACACCGCCACGCCGGTGCGCGCGACCTTGCTGGCGATGGTCTGCAACATCGCGTTGAAAATCTTTTTCGTCTGGGGGCTGTCCCTGGGCGTGGCGGGGCTGGCGCTAGGCACGGCGCTGGGCGCCTGGATCAACATCGCGCTCCTGACCTGGCTGGGGCGCAGCCGCGAACTGTTGTCGATCGAGCGGCAATTCGTGCGCGCCTTGCCGGCGTCGCTGCTGGCGGCAGTGGCGGTGGGCGGCGGGGCTTGGATAGGTGCGCATCTGCTGCAAACCCATGGCGACATCGCGGCGCTGGTCGCGGCCATTGCCTGTGCCGGACTTGGCTATGGCCTGGTGCTGCTGATGCTGCGGGGCCGCCTTCCGCTGGCGCGGGCCTGATGCGCCTGCCATGAGATTATTTGTGGCGCTGCCGATCCCGGATTCCGTGGCAAGCGGCCTGCTGATGATGCAGGGCGGGATGCCCGGCGCGCGTTGGCAGGCGCGTGAGCAACTGCATCTCACCTTGCGCTTCATCGGCGAAGTGGACGGCCGCGAGGCCCGCGACCTGGACGAAGTCCTGTCGGGCATCGATGCGCCGGCCTTTGACCTGCAACTGCATGGCGTGGGCCAGTTCGGCAACAAGCAGCCGCACAGCCTGTGGGCGGCGGCACGGCCCAATGACTTGCTGGATCATCTGCAGCGCAAGGTGGACACCGCCATCCGCCGCATCGGCCAGCCGCAGGACGCGCACAAGTTTACCCCGCACGTCACTCTGGGGCGGCTGCGCCATCCCGACCTGGACAAGGTGCGCGAATGGCTGGTGGAACACGCGCTGGCCACCAGCCCGGAATTTGCCGTGAGCGCTTTCTGTCTTTATTCCAGCAAGCTGACCAGCTACGGCAGCATTTACCGGATCGAACAAGAATACCCCTTGCGAGGCTTTAATGGCGAAATTGACGATTGAAGAGCTGAAGGCCGCGCTGAAGCGGCTGCCCGACTGGGAACTGGCCAAGGATCGCGAGGCGATTGTGCGAAAGTTCCAGTTCGTGGATTTCGACGCGGCTTTTGCTTTCATGACCCGCTGCGCCCTGATGGCGGCCAAGATGGACCATCATCCCGAATGGTCCAATGTCTACAACAAGGTGGATGTGGCGCTCGCCACCCATGACGCTGGCGGCGTCACGCAAAAGGATATCGATCTGGCCACCGCCATGGATGGCTATGCCGTGGTCGGGCAGCGCCGCTAGGAACTCTTTGCTCAGGAACCCGTTGTGTCAGGACACACGGGAGAGTTCCATGGCCATTGAAGTTGATAATTCCGGCGGCGGCGGCAACGTCCTGATCGGCTTTTTGCTCGGTGCGGTGCTACTTGCGGTGGCCGTTGTGGGCTTCTTCATGTGGGATAATTACAAGAGCCATACCGGCGGTGCCTCGGCCCCCAGCGCCACCATCACCGTCAAGAAGAACTAGCGTCCGTAGCGGTCCATCAGTTTCAGCGCCACGCTGCTGCCCAGCGGCGTGAGCGCGATGGACGCCAGGAACCACACCCCGGCGCGGCGGCCATCCATCCTGGCCCAATAGGCCACACCGATCGCCGCCAAGATATAGAGAAAAACCAACATATATATTCCAACTCATCGCTGCCGCTCGCCCAAGCTCGCGGCGTTCGCCGCTTTCGCAGGTCCACAGGACCTGCTCACGCGCTAGGGCGCGCCGCGCCTCACTTGCGCGCATTCTTGATCAGGTCGTCCACTACGCTGGGATCGGCCAATGTCGAGGTGTCGCCCAGGCTGGAGACATCGCCTTCGGCAATCTTGCGCAAGATGCGGCGCATGATCTTGCCCGAGCGGGTCTTGGGCAGGCCGGGCGCGAACTGGATCACGTCCGGCTTGGCGATGGGGCCGATTTCCTTTCCGACGAAGGCTTTCAATTCGGCGTTCAGCGCATCACTTGCGGTGACGCCGGCCTTCAAAGTGACATAGGCATAGATGCCCTGGCCCTTGATGTCGTGGGGATAGCCCACCACCGCGGCCTCGGCGACGTTCTTGTGCCCTACCAGCGCGCTTTCCACCTCGGCGGTACCCATGCGGTGCCCCGAGACGTTGATCACGTCATCGACGCGGCCGGTGATCCAGTAATAACCGTTCTCGTCGCGGCGGCAGCCGTCGCCGGTGAAATACTTGCCGCGATAGGTCTTGAAGTAGGTATCCACGAAGCGCTGGTGGTCGCCATACACGCTGCGCATCTGGCCGGGCCAGCTTTGGGCGATGCAGAGATTGCCGCTGGTGGGGCCCTCCAGCACCTTGCCCTCGGCATCCACCAGTTCCGGAATGATGCCGGGCAGGGGCCTGGTGGCCGAGCCGGGCTTCAGATCGGTGGCGCCGGGCAGGGGCGAGATCAGAATGCCGCCGGTCTCGGTCTGCCACCAGGTATCGACGATGGGGCAGCGGCCGTCACCGATCACGCGGTGATACCACAGCCAGGCTTCCGGATTGATCGGCTCGCCCACGCTGCCCAGCAGGCGTAAGGATGCGCGGCTGGTCTTCTTCACGGGCGCATCGCCGTCGCGCATCAACGCGCGGATGGCGGTGGGCGCGGTGTAGAAGATGTTGACCTTGTGCTTGTCGATCACCTCCCAGAAGCGCGAGGTGGTGGGATAATTGGGCACGCCTTCGAACATCAGGGTGGTGGCGCCGTTGGCCAGCGGGCCATAGACGATATAGCTGTGGCCCGTGACCCAGCCGACATCGGCGGTGCACCAATAAACATCGCCTTCGTGGTAATCGAACACATACTGGTGCGTCCAGGACGCCCACAGCAGATAACCGCCGGAGGTGTGCAGCACGCCCTTGGGCTTTCCGGTCGAGCCTGACGTGTAAAGAATGAACAGCGGGTCTTCCGCGTTCATCGCTTCGGCCGGGCAGTCGGCCGTCACATGAGCGGCTTCCTCATGATACCAGACGTCACGGTGCGGCGTCATCGCCACATCGCCGCCGGTGTGCCGGATCACGATCACCCGCTCCACGCCGGGACATTGATCGACCGCCAGGTCGGTATTCTTCTTCAGCGGGATCGGTTTGCCGCCGCGCAGGCCTTCATCGGACGTGATCACCACTTTTGAATCGCAATCGGTAATGCGGCCGGCCAGGCTGTCGGGCGAGAAGCCGCCGAACACCACCGAATGCACTGCCCCGATGCGAGCGCAGGCCAGCATGGCATAGGCCGCTTCCGGGATCATCGGCATGTAAAGGGTGACGCGGTCGCCCTTCTGGACATTGGCGCGCTTGAGCACATTGGCGAACGTGCAGACTTCGGCATGCAGTTGGCGATAGGTGATGTGCTTGCTGTTATTCGGATCGTCGCCTTCCCAGATGATGGCGGTCTGGTCGCCGCGCTTTTCCAGGTGCCGGTCGATGCAATTGGCCGAGACGTTCAGCGCCCCGTCCTCGAACCACTTGATGGACAGCTTGTCGGGGTCATAGCTGACGTTCGAAACCTTGGTGAAAGGCTTGGCCCAGTCCAGCCGCGCGGCTTCCTTGCCCCAGAAGCCGTCCGGGTCCTTCACCGACGCCGCATAGGCGGCCTCGTATTGCGCCTTGGTCATCAGGGCGCGTTTTTTCCATTCCTCCGGCACCGGGAACAGGTTGTCGGACATATCGCTGTCTCTTTTCGCTTGTGTCTGGTGCGATGGTGCTATGATCGCATCTCAACATCAAGACGGCAGCCATGCAGCTTCATCTGTCCACCTGGCCCGAGGTCGAGGCCTACCTGGCCAAGTCCAAGGCCATCCTGATTCCCATCGGCTCCACCGAACAGCATGGCCCCAACGGGCTCTTGGGCACCGACGCGCTGTGTCCGGAAATCATCGGCAAGCGGGCGGGGGACGAGGCGGGCTTCCTGGTCGGTCCCACCTTCAATGTCGGCCAGGCGCAACACCATATGGGCTTTGCCGGCACCATCACATTGCGCCCCTCGACCATGATCGCGGCGATGCAGGACTGGGCCCAGTCGCTGGTGCGCCATGGCTTTGAGCGTATCTATTGGCTGAACGGCCATGGCGGCAACATCGCCACCATCACGGCCGCGTTCTCCGAGATCTATCACGGCGTCACATTTTCGGGGGGCTCGGGCTCCAACCATCCACCGCTGCGCTGTACCTTGCGCAACTGGTGGGAGCTGAACGGAGTGATGGACATCTGTCGCCAGCTTTTCCCGGTGGGCGAGGGTAGCCATGCCACGCCGTCGGAAGTCTCGGTGACCTGGGCCGGCTATCCCGAAGCGGTGAAGTCGGTGGCCATGAGCCCGCGCATCGCCCCCAACGGCCCGATCCTGGACGCCGATGATTACAGGCGCCGCTTCCCGGACGGGCGCATCGGTTCCGATCCTTCCCAAGCCAATGTGGAAGCTGGGGAAAAGATCATCGCGGCAGCGGTCAAGGCGGTGATTTCGGAGTTTCGCACCTTCGCGGCGTCCTAGCGCCGCGCGGGCGCAGGGGCTATGATCCCGGCTCCCAGGGGTGTGCCGCAAGGCGCTGAGACCGCAATGGTGTGGATCCCTTAGAACCTGATCCGGCTCACACCGGCGTAGGGAGAGGTTGCCATGAACAAGCCCATTCTCGACAAGTCACTTTCCATCACCCGGGGCGCGCTGCCCGGCTCCAACAAGCTGATGGTGGACGGAGTGCCGTTCCGCGAAGTCAAACTGTCGGGCGGCGAAGCGCCGGTCCGGCTATACGACACCTCGGGTCCCTACACCGACGATTCCGTCACCATCGACATCGAAAAGGGCCTGGCCGCCAAGCGCCGCGAATGGATCCTGGCGCGCGGCGATGTCGAGGAATATGTGGGCCGTGACCGCAAGCCCGAGGATGATGGGCTTAAGCCCGGCGAAAAGCTGACCGTGCCGCAGTTCAAGCGCGAGGGCGTGAAGCTTTTGCGCGCCAAGCCTGGCAAGAACGTCACCCAGCTATATTACGCGCGCCAGGGCCTCATCACCGAGGAAATGAAGTTCATCGCCGCGCGCGAAAATCTGGGCCGTTCGGCGCTCGCCGACGGCAACAGCTTCGGTGCCGCCATTCCGGCTGAGATCACGGCGGAATTCGTACGCGAGGAGATCGCCCGCGGTCGCGCCATCATCCCGTCCAACATCAACCATCCCGAAACCGAGCCGATGATCATCGGCCGCAACTTCCTCACCAAGATCAACGCCAATATCGGCAACAGCGCCGTCACCTCCAGCGTGGGCGAGGAAGTCGACAAGCTGGTCTGGGCGATCCGCTGGGGCGCCGACAATGTGATGGACCTGTCGACGGGCCGCCACATCCACACCATCCGCGAATGGATCATCCGCAACAGCCCCGTGCCGATCGGCACCGTGCCGATCTACCAGGCGCTGGAAAAGGTCGGCGGCGTCGCCGAGGACCTGACCTGGGACATCTATCGCGACACGCTGATCGAACAGTGCGAACAGGGCGTTGATTACTTCACCGTCCATGCCGGCGTGC
>CANBZE010000095.1 GCA_947373775.1 Alphaproteobacteria bacterium | reverse complement strand
AGGGCTTCCAGCGAGTTCAGCCGGTACTCCGGCGTCTGCGAGACGATGCCGTAGGAAACGCCGGTGCGGGGGTCGACCCAGAAATTCGGCGCCGATTGCGAGGTGCCGGCCAGCGCCGTGCCCAGCGCATTGGTGACGTCGCGTTCGGTCAGGCCAAGCTGGGCCATGCGGCCGCGGTCGGCATTGACGTTCAGCACCGGCTGGCTGCGTGACTGCTGCATGCGGCCATCCACCAGCCCCGGAATGCTGCGAATCTGGCGCAGGATGCGGAAGCCGAAGGCTTCGGTGGCGTCATGGTCGGTGCCGGTGATCTGCACGTCCAGCGCCGAGGGCTGGCCGAAGTTCAGGATCTGGCTGGTGATGTCGGGCGGCGGGAAATAGAAGGTCACCGTGGGGAACAGGCGTGGCAGCTTTTCGCGCAGGGCGCGGACATAATTGGCCGTGGTGCCGTGATCCTCGTTCAAGGTGATGAAGATGTCGGCGTCCTGCAGGCCGGTGGTGCCGGTATTGTTGTAGATCATGTTGGTCGGGCTCTGGTTCAGGCCGACATTGTCGATGATGGTCGACACTTCGCGGGCGGGAATGACCTTGCGGGCCTCGCGTTCGATCTGGGCCACGATCTGGGTGGTGTCCTCGATGCGGGTACCGGCGGCGGTGCGGGCATGCAGGGTGATCTGGCCAGAATCCACCGTGGGGAAAAAATCCTCGCCCAGGAAGGGCACCAGCAGCATGGAAAGCGCCACCGCTCCCAGGAAGCCAATCACAAAGGGGCGCCGCCGCGTCATCGCGAGCGCCAGAAGATTGCGATAGGCCTCGCGGGTATCGGAGAAGGCGCCCTCGAAACGCTTTTGCAACCGCGCGAACATGTTGTTGCCCAGCGCGGCATGCTCCTCGGCATGGGGCTTGAGCAGGTAGAGCGACAGGGTCGGCACCAGGGTACGCGACAGGATGAAGGAGGCGATCATGGCGAACACCACCGCCATGGCCATGGGCACGAACAGGAAGCCCGCGATGCCCTGAAGGGCGAACATCGGCACGAAGCTGACGCAGATGCAGAGCAGGGAGACAAAGGCCGGTTGGGTGATCTGCCGCGCGCCGTCCATGATGGCGTCATAGACGCCTTTGCCGTGTTCCAGGTGCCAGTTGATGTTCTCGATGGTGACGGTGGCGTCGTCGACCAGGATGCCGACCGCCAGCGCCAGACCGCCCAGGGTCATGATGTTGAGTGTCTGGCCCGTCGCCCACAATCCCATCAGCGCACAAAGCACCGCCAGCGGGATGGAGGTGGCGATGATGATGGTGGAGCGCCAGCTGCCCAGGAAGAACAGGATCATCAGGCTGGTGAGGCCGGCGGCAATGGCGCCTTCGCGAACCACGCCGTTGATGGCGGCCTTCACGAACAGCGACTGGTCGGCCAGCACGTCGATCTTCAGTTCCGGCGGCAGTTGCTGGCGCAGCAGCGGCAAGACGTCCTTGATGCCGTTGACCACGTCGATGGTGGAGGCCTGGCCGTTCTTGAGCACGGTGGAAAGCACCGCGCGGTTGCCGTCCACATGCACGATGTTCTGTTGCACGGTATTGCCGTCGCGCACATGGCCAACATCGTGCAGGAAAACCGTGCCGCCATTGACGGCCTTCACCGGCATCTCGTTCATGCCCTGGATGGTGTCGGAGGCGTTGTTGAGCTTCACCACGTACTGGAAGCTGCCGATCTTGATGTTGCCGGCCGGCGTGATCTGGTTCTGGCTGGCGAAGGCGTTCTGCACATCGGTTGCCGATAATCCGCGCGCCTGCATGGCATTGGGATCCAGATCGATCTGCACCGAGCGGAACTTGCCGCCATAGGAATAGGGCACCGCCGCGCCTTGCACCGTGGTCAGGCGTGGACGGGCGAAGTTCTGCGAATAGTCCAGCACCTGCTGCTCGGACAGTGTCTTGGAGGAAAAGGCCAGCTGCAGCACCGGCACGGTGGAGGCGCTGTAGTTCAGGATCAGCGGCGGCTGGGTGCCCGCCGGCATCTGGCGGATGGAGGTCTGCGACACGGCCGTGAGCTGCGCCGTGGCCAGGCGGATATCGACGTTCGGCTGGAAGAAAATCTTGACGATGCCGATGCCCTGCATCGACTGGCTTTCGACATGCTCGACATCATTGACGGTGGTGGTGAGGAAGCGCTCGTAACCGGCCAGCAGGCGCGAGCTCACTTCATCGGGCGACAGCCCGCTATAGCTGAACGCCGCGCCGATCACGGGGATGCCGATATTGGGGAAGATGTCGGTGGGGGTGCGCAACGCCGCCAGAGGCCCGAAGATCAGGATCATCAGGGCCATGACGATGAAGGTATAGGGCCGGTCCAGGGCCACTTTGACGAGCCAGGTCATGAGGCTGTCCTGTCCTGTCTTTGGGCGGTCATGGCGGTCTGTTGCGGTCCAGCGATGGCAATTTGTCAGGATTATAGCGGGAAAAACCGGACGCGCACCGCCGGGGTTGTCGCAAGCTGTCGCGCAAGGCCACTGCATACCTCCCCCGCGCGCGAAGCGCGCGCTCATTGGGGGAGGTGGCCGTAGCAGACCCTCGGGGCTGCGAAGGCCGGAGGGGGAGGGGACTATATTCCATAGAGTTTGTGGGGTATTATGCCGCATGATTTCCCAAAAAGCCCGCTACGCCCTACGTGCCCTGTTGTACTTGGCGTCGCGCGGCGAGGATGCTCCGGTCCAGATCTCCGAAATCGCGGACAAGGAGCGGATTCCCCGCAAATTCCTGGAAGCCATCCTGCTGGAACTGAAAAAGACCGGCATCGTACGCAGCCACCGTGGCCGCAGCGGTGGCTATTCCTTGGGCAGGCCGGCCAAGGACATCAGTTTTGCGGATGTTTTGCGGGTCACGGACGGGCCTTTGGCGCTCAGTCCCTGTGTCAGCGTCATGGCTTACCGCAAGTGCGATGACTGTTTCGAGGAGTCGGTCTGCGCTATCCGAAAAGCCCTGCTGGCGGCCCGGGATGCCACCGCCCAGATCCTGGAATCCAGAAATCTGGCGACGGCCGCGGCACAATTGCGGCGTTCAGGCGCTTTATAATCTTCCCTTTATTGTGCCTGGCTTGCCTTGATTTCAAAAAACATCTTAATCCCTATTGACTAGATAGAGATTTAGAGGAATTAATCGCGTGTCCGGTCCGCGAAAGACCGGTGGGATGACTTAATCACGGGGTTTTCATGCGCCGAATGCTTGCTTCGCTTCTCCTGGCCGGTACGGCCGCCGCTGCGCTGTCGGCGCCTGCTTTCGCCGCCGCTGCTAAGAAGCCGGCGACCGCCACACCTGATCCCCGCATCGGTTTACTGGAACAGCAACTGCGCGACGTCCAGCTTCAGCTGCGCGAGATCAAGGCTTCGCAAGGTAACGCCGACAGCAGCGCCGCGCTGGCCGATCTGAAGCGCAGCACCAGCGCCCAGTATTCCGACGTCAACAATCAGCTCGCGGCCTTGCCCAAGACCACGGTTTCCAACGGCCGTTTCAGCTTTGCCTCCGCCGACGGCGCCTTCACCCTGTCGCTGCGTGCTCTGGTACAGTTTGACCTGGGCTATTTCGCGCAGGGCAAGAATCCCGCCAGCGTCGACCTGAACAGCGGCACCAATTTCCGCCGCGCCCAGCTGGGCTTCCAGGGCACCGTCTATAACGACTGGGCCTATAACTTCATCTACGATTTTGGCGGCTACGGCGTGGAGAACCGCGGCTATATCTACAATGCCTATATCGAATATGACGGCCTCAAGCCGTTCTATTTCCGGGCCGGCGCCTATACGCCCTTCGAAGGCCAGGAAGACCAGACCAGTTCGGGCGAACTGTTTTTCCCCGAGCGCGCCGCCGCGGTGGATGTCGCGCGCAATCTCGCCGGTGCGCCCAGCCGCGAAGCCGTCAGCGTCTGGGCCCAGGGCGACACCTATTTCGCTTCGCTTTCCTACACCGGGAAAAAGAGCGGCGATGGGACCACCACCGGTGCCGCGGTGGGCACGTTTGATGCGCAGGAAGCCGTGATCGGCCGCGCCGCCTGGCTGGCGGTTGCAACCCCCGAAGCCAAATGGCTTTTGGAAGGTCATATCAGCGAAGTGCTCAAGCTGTCGGATGCCGCGCCCAGCCCCACCACCAATACCATCCGCTTCAGCAACGGGCCGGAGGTGGCGGTGGATGCCAGCAAGACCGTCGACACCGGCAATATCGATGCCCATCATGTGCGCGAGTTCGGCTTTGAAACGGCCGGCACGTACGATCGTTTTTACGGTCAGGGCGGCTGGTTCCGCTACGAGATCGAGCGCCGTCTCGCGGTGCCCAATCCGAATTTCACGGGCTGGTATGCGTTCCTCGCCTATTCGCTGACCGGCGAGCAGCATCCCTATGATCCCGCCACCGCCAGCTTCCGCAACATCCGCCCTGCCAAGCCGCTGGGCACCCCGGGCGGCTGGGGCGCATGGGAAGTGGCCGCGCGCTACAGCAGCCTCGATCTGGATTTTCTTCCCTCCAACACTGCCGCCACCGGCGGCATCCCGGGCGGCAAGCAGGATGTCTGGACCCTGGGCGTGAACTGGTATCCGAACAACGCGGTCAAGTTCCAGCTCAACTACGACAATATCAAGGTCAACCACATCAACGCGCCCACGAACGATATCTCTGCCGATGCCGTTGTCCTGCGCAGCCAGATTTCCCTGTAAGGAACATCCGATGAAGCGTCTTCTTTCCTTTCTTGTTGTTGCTGGCCTTTTCGCCGGCACCACGGCGCAGGCCGACGTCACGCTTTTGAACGTCAGCTATGACCCGACCCGCGAGCTCTACAAGGATCTCGGCGCGGCTTTTGCGGCCGAATACAAGGCCGACAAGGTCACTATCACGACATCCAATGGTGGTTCGGGCGCCCAGGCGCGCGCCGTCATTGACGGTCTTCAGGCCGACGTCCTGACGCTTGCGTTGGCGGCCGATATCGATGCGGTGTCCAAGAATGCCGGCGTGCTGCCCGCCGATTGGCAGAAGCGTTTGCCGCAGAATTCCGCGCCCTACACCTCGACCATCGTGTTCCTGGTGCGCAAGGGCAATCCCTGGAAGATCAAGGATTGGAACGATCTGGTGAAGCCGGGCATCCAGGTGGTGACGCCGAACCCGAAGACCTCGGGCGGCGCACGCTGGGCTTATCTGGCGGCCTGGGCCTGTGCCGAAAAGGCGCAGGGCGGCAACGCACAGAAGGCCAAGGATTTTGTCGGCAATCTTTACCGCCACGTCCCGGTGCTGGATACCGGCGCGCGCGGCTCCACCGTGACCTTCACCAAGCGCGGCATCGGCGACGTGCTGCTGTCCTGGGAAAATGAAGCGCATCTGGCGCTGAAGGAATCGCCCGGCCAGTACGAGATCGTCTATCCCTCGCGCTCCATCCTGGCCGAACCGCCGGTGGCCGTGGCCGACAAGAATGTCGACCGCCACAAGAGCCGCGCCGCCGCGGAAGCTTTTGTGAAGTTCCTTTACACCCCGGCCGCGCAGGAAATCGAGGCGAAGGACTTTTACCGTCCGCGCAACCAGGAAATCCTGGCCAAGTACAAGGGCCAGTTCCCCAACATTCCGCTGGCCACGATTGATGGCGATTTCGGCGGCTGGGCCAAGGCCCAGGTCACCCATTTCGGCGATGGCGGCGTATTCGACCAGATTTACCAGCCGGGCAAGTAACGGCTGTCACGAGTCTTCCGCCAACTTTCCCGGGCCGTTTTCGCGGTCCGGGAGTTTCTTTGAATAGTCATGAGCGCGATCGAATTGAAACTGTTCCCCTTGCGGTCCCGGCACGTGTTGCCGGGCTTCCGGCTTTCGCTGGGCTTTACGCTGTTCTATCTCACCTCGCTGGTGCTGATCCCGCTGCTGGCGCTGGTGATCCGTCCGATGGAACTGGGCCCGAGCGGTTTCTGGGCGGCGATCTCCACGCCGCGTGTGCTCGCATCCTTGCGCCTGTCCTTCGGCATGGCGCTGGCCGCGGCGGTGATCGATTCCTTCTTCGGCGTGATCATCGCCTGGGTGCTGGTGCGCTATCGCTTTCCCGGCAAGGGCTTTCTGGATGCGGTGATCGACCTGCCGTTCGCGCTGCCGACCGCGGTGGCCGGCATCGCGCTGTCCACGCTCTATGCCCCCAATGGCTGGATCGGCTCGGTGTTGGCCGAGTATGGCATCCGCGTCGCCTACACGCCCTATGGCGTGCTGGTGGCGATGATCTTCATTTCGCTGCCTTTCACGGTGCGCACGGTGCAGCCGGTGATGGCCGAGCTGGGCCTGGAAGTGGAAGAAGCCGCCGCCACCCTGGGCGCGACCCGGCTGCAGACCATTGCCCGGGTGGTCCTGCCCATGCTGGGCCCGGCGGTGCTGACCGGCATGGCGATGGCTTTTGCCCGCGCGGCCGGCGAGTACGGCTCCATCATCTTCATCGCCGGCAACATTCCCGCCGTCAGCGAGATCGCGCCGCTGCTGATTATCACCAAGCTGGAGCAATATGACTATGCCGGGGCCGCCGCCATCGGTGTCGTGATGCTGGCGGCCAGCTTTGTGATGCTGCTGGCGCTGAACGGGCTGCAAAGCTGGGCGGCCAAACGCAGATGACCAAAAGATTTTTGAAACCCACCGAAGATCCGCTGTGGCTCAGGCTGTTCCTGGGCGCGGTGGCGATCGCCTTCATCGCAGTCCTGCTGCTGTTGCCGCTGGCGCTGGTGTTCAAGGAAGCCTTCGCCAATGGCGTGTCGGCCCTCTGGACCGCGATCAAGGAGCCCGACACCCTGGCGTCGGTGCGCCTGTCGCTGATCGCGGCCGGCATCGCGGTGCCGCTGAACACGGTGTTCGGTATCGCCGCCGCCTGGTCCATCGCCAAGTATGATTTCCCCGGCAAGACCTTCCTGGTCACCCTGATCGATCTGCCCTTCTCGGTGTCGCCGGTGGTGGCGGGCCTCATCTATGTGCTGGTGTTCGGGGCACAGGGCTGGTTCGGCCGTTCGCTGGCCGATCACGACATCCACATCCTGTTCGCAGTGCCGGGCATCGTGCTGGCGACGATCTTCGTGACCTTTCCCTTCGTGGCGCGCGAGCTGATCCCGCTCATGCAGGCGCAGGGCAATGATGAGGAATACGCCGCCCTGACGCTCGGCGCCACCGGCTGGCAGACCTTCTGGCGCGTGACGGTGC
>CANBZE010000094.1 GCA_947373775.1 Alphaproteobacteria bacterium | reverse complement strand
ATCCTGGTGGATGGGCGGCCGCGCATCTCCGAACTGATCTGCGATGGCGTGCTGGTCTCCACGCCGGTGGGCTCCACCGCCTACAACCTGTCGGCCCATGGCCCCATCCTGCCGATCACCGCGGACCTGCTGGCATTGACTCCCATTTCCGCCTTCCGCCCCCGGCGCTGGCGCGGGGCGCTTCTGCCCCACCGCGCCAAGGTGCGCTTCGAGATGGCGGAAAGCCGCAAGCGCCCGGTCAGCGCCGTGGCCGATGATTTCGAAGTGCGCGACGTCACCGCCGTAGACGTGGAAGAGGATCGCAGCATCGCCATGACCCTGCTGTACGATGCCGGACACAGCCTGGACGAACGCATCTTGGCCGAGCAGTTCAGCGACTAGGGCCCTCCCCGGCGCGCGTCAGCGCGCTCTCATGGGGAGGTTGGCCATAGCAGCGCTTGCGATGCGAAGGCCGGAGGGGCTTGCCGGTTTCACGAATAGTTAAGGCCCGTTAAGCTAAGGTATGGGCTGGACGCCTCTCTTGGGGCGCTTTGGGCATGGGCAATGAGTAACTACCGTTTCGACCGGCTGAAGGTTCTTGTGGTGGACGACAACGCCCACATGCGCAAGCTCGTGGTCACCATCCTGCAGGCCTTCGGCGTCATCCAGATCTTCGAGGCCGAGACCGGCGATCGCGCCTGGCACATCCTGCGCGAATCCAATCCCGACGTGATCATGCTGGACTGGGTGATGGAAGGCATGTCGGGACTGGACCTGATCCAGATGATCCGCACCAATCCCCAGACCCCCAATCCCTTCGTGCCGGTGATCATGCTGACCGGCCATACCTCGCTGGACCATGTCGCCCGCGCACGCGACGCCGGCGTCAACGAGTTCATCGCCAAGCCGGTGTCGGTCAAGACGGTGATGTCGCGCCTGGTGGCGGTGATCGAGCATCCCCGCCCCTATGTGCGCACCCTGGGCTATTTCGGCCCCTGCCGCCGCCGCCGCGGCGTCGATGAATATCGCGGGCCCGAGCGCCGCAGCGAAAGTCCCAAGCAGCAGGCCGCGGAGTAAGCCATGAAACGCCAGCAGCCGATCGAACTCTTCATGCCGCCCAACATGCTCAAGGCCAAGGTCGGCGGCGGGCTGGGCGGCATGGACATGGGCGCCATGAAGCGCGCGGAATCCGCGATGGACGGCCTGAAAGGCCAGTTCAGCGACTGGATCGCCAGCGACGTGAAAGCGCTGATTGAAGCCCGCGCCAATTATGCCAAGAAGGTTGATGCCGATACCCGTGGTGCGCTTTTGCGCCGCGCCCATGACATCAAGGGCCAGGCCCCGACCTTCGATTTCCCGCTGATCGCCCGCGTCGCCGGGTCGCTGGCCCGCATGATCGGTGAATTGCCGCCGGCCACCGCCCTGCCGCTCAGCCTGATCGATGCGCATGTGAATGCCATCCAGGTGATCCACAAGCAGAACCTGAAGGACACCAACGACAAGATCGCCCAGGCGCTGTGCGCCGAACTGGATGCGCGGGTGGATGACGTTGTGAAGGCGGCTACGAAGTAGCGTCCTTGCTATCCGACAAGAGGCCCAGCAAACCGGGGCTGAAACTCATCGCCGAGCTGGGCGTGGCCTTGTCCTGCATCCCAAACAAGCTGCTGAACGCGCTGTGCTTGGGCTGCCAGTTCATCACGCTCGCCAGCAGCATCTGGACCTGGGCGTCGTGCGCCGTCGCCACCGTGAGGCGCGCCTTGTCAAACGTCAGCGGCGGCGTGCCGGCATCTTGGATGCGCGACGTCCCCGCCCCGCCCGGCTGCTTCATCGCCCAGTCATAGACTTCGCGGACGGACTTGGGCGTGCCGCTGTCATGGAAGAACACGCTTTTGTTGGCGGACGCCGCCTGGGGAAACAGCGAGGCGGCGCTGGTGGTGGGATCACTGCCCGCCGCCTTGATCAGCTTGCAGGCCGCATCGGGGCCCAGGAAGTGCGCTGCATAAAGTTCGCCGCCGCAGACCTCGCGCCCCAGCGAAGCGCGCATGGTGCCCTGGGTGGACTTGGCATATTCGCCCGCCATCAAGGCGGCGGTTTCCGGATCCTTGCGCAGCGCCAGGATAGACGCCTTGGCGCCCGTATCGGCGTGATAGCGGCCGTCGGAATCCTTGCTGATGGCGGCGGCATAATTGCCAAGCCCGTGCTGGCCGCCATGTTCCTTCACCAGCCCCAGCCAGGTCTGGTCAATGAACTGGAACAGCCCGGCTGCCGATGACGTGGACGACTGCGCCGTGGGCTTGAGGCTGGACTCGCGCATGGCGGTGCCCAGCAGGTAATGGAAATCAGACCCGGTCGCGGCGGCAGCGCTTTTCAGCGCGGCCACGACGCGTTCTGCGCCCAAAGAAGATGCGGCTTCTGCCTGCATGGGGCTGTTCTGCCCCCTTATGGTTAACGTTTGCTTACCGCGGCCATCAGCGGGGCGGTCCCCTCCCACGGCACCGGCTTGGAATGGCCCCAGACCGGGCCCGGCCATGCCGGATCGCCCTTGAAGCGGCCGATCACATGGACGTGCAGCTGCAGCACCATGTTGCCCAGGTTGCCGACATTCAGCTTCTCCACCCCCGGCAGAGTGCGGATGATGTTCGACAGCTGGATGATCTCCTTCATCATCTGGGCCTGGTCTTCGGGCGACAGGTCGCACATCTCAACCACCCCAGCGCGGCGCGGCACCAACAGGCCCCAGTGATAGCGGGAGTCGTTAAAGACAAAGAGCCGGCTCAGCGGCCAGTCGGTGATGGTCTGCGTCAGGCCCGCGATCACCGGATCGACAACGAATTCATTCATGCAAATCTCCTTGGGTCGAATGCGGGGATTACCGCTGCCTTGCCTCGTATCAGGTCCGCCATTTCACCGGCGACGGCGGGAGCGAACAAGATGCCGTTGCGGTACTGGCCGCCCGCCACGAACAGGCCCGCTGTAGCCGTCTCGCCCAGCAGCGGCAAGCCGTCCGGGCTCTTGGGACGCAAGCCCGCCCAATGGTCCGACAGGGCCCAGTTTTTCAGTGACGGCATCAGCTTTTCGGCGCAGGCGCGCAGATGGTCACGGCCCGCCGGCGTGACGCTGGTGTCGAACCCGGCCTCCTCGACCGTAGCACCCACCAGAAGCCTGCCATGCCGGGGCACGCAATAGACATGCTCGCCCCATATTACCGGTCCCGGCAGCATCGTGCCGGACGGTGGGCTCAGGGCGATGACCTCGCCCTTCACGGGCACAATGGGAAGCTGCTCCAACAGGCCGCTCCAGGCGCCGGCCGCCACCAGCACCGCATCGGCTTCGTAGCGGCCATAGGATGTCTGGACAGCAGAGGCCCGCCCGCCCCGCTCCTCGATCCGCACCGCCGCCTCGTTGGGATTGAGCACCCCGCCCGCCTTCAGGAAGGCGACGGTCAGCGCCTCGCACAGGGCGCGGTTGTCGACATGCGCCTCGTGCGGCGACCACAGGCCGCCCAACGCTCCACCCAGGAGAGGCACCAGGGCCTTCGCCTCGGCAGCGTCCACGATCCGGAGCTCACCACCCTCAGCCCGCGCCCGCATCACCGCCAGCTCGGCCTCATCGCCGGCCAGCAGCAGCGCCCCGCCCTGGTTCAGGAACACGGCCCGCCCGCTGGCCGCTTCCAGCTCGGTGGCAAAGCCCGGCCACAGCGCATTTGCCCGCAGGGCCAGGGCCCGTTCCGGCTCGGCGGCATCCTCCAGTTCGGCGGTGACCGCCAGCATGCCGGCGGCCGCCCAGCTGGCGCCGCCGCCGGGCCGCGCCCGCTCCAGAATGGTGACCGAAACTCCGGCCTGCAGCAGTCGCCAACCGATCCCCAGACCGGCCACCCCGGCGCCTATGATGACGATCTTCATGCCTCCTTCCCTGCCCGAACATCCATTGTCCAGACAACAGGATAGATCGGAAGGCTAAAGTAGTTTGAGAAGTCCTTGAGGACCGTCATCAACCGGATGACATGCGAAACATGGGATGACTTTGGCGGGGCCATGCGCCTCTATAACCGTTGCCGCAGGGGATGTAACCGGCATGCATCCTGCGCGGCTTCAGGTATGACCCCTCCGCCCATTCGCAGCGCAGGCGCTGCTACTGGGCACCTCCCCCGTTATGCGCTGCGCGCACGGGGGAGGATGTAACTGCATCGGGTTTGGCGCGTACTATGGAAGCAAATTCGGCGTGAGGTTTGAGATGGAAAAGGCACTCTTTGGCGCAGGCTGTTTCTGGGGGGTGGAGGACTTCTTCCGCCAGGTCCCGGGCGTCAGCGACGCGGTCAGCGGCTATGCCGGCGGCGCCGGCGACAACCCCACCTACCGTCAGGTCTGTAGCGGCGACACCTACCATGCCGAGGTGGTGGAGGTGACATTCGACCCCGCCAAGGTTTCCTACGCCACCCTCGTCCAGCTGTTCTTCCGGATGCACAACCCCACCCAGAAGGACCGCCAGGGCCCCGACTTCGGTACCCAGTACCGCTCGGTGATCTTCACCCATGGCGAGGAGCAGGCGCGCATCGCCGCCGAGGAGAAGGACAAGCTCGCGGCGTCGGGTAAGTGGAGCAAGCCGATCGTCACCCAGATCGAACCCGCCCCCACCTTCTGGAAGGCCGAGGAAAGCCATCAGCGCTATTTCCAGAAGCATGGCGGTTCGTGCCATGTGTCATTTGCCGAACTTCAGGAAGAAGACGCGCGCTAGGCGATTGCCGTCCGCACCGCCATCACCCGGCGCAAGGTCAGCACCAGGGTGACCGAGATGGCCAGCCCCACCGCCAGCGCCAGCATGCCGGCGGGATAACCGCCGGTCGACTGCTTGAGCTGGCCGATCAGGTTTGGCCCGATAAACCCGCCCAGCCCGGTGGACAGCAGGTTCACCGCCGCGATTGAGGCTGGCGCCGCCCGGCCCGAAAAGAAGGATGAAGCCAGCGTATAAAAGGGCCCGTAATGGCCGATGATCCCCAGCACGACGACGAAAAGCCCCCCCATCACCACATAGGGATTGGTCGCCATGGCCGCGATCACAAATCCGCAGGCCGCGATGGCCAGCGATATGGCGACATGCCAGGGCCGCTCGCCCCGACGGTCGCTGGAGCGGGCCACCAAGATCATGACGACGATCCCCAGCATCCAGGGCACGGCAATGATGAAACCCGTGGCCAGGTTGGAATAGCCCAGCGACTTGATGATCAGTGGCATCCACAACTGGGTGCCGAAGATGGCGGAGTTGATGCCGGTCCCCACAAGGCCCAGCAGCAGCACACGCAGATCGAAAATCCCCGGCCACACGCTGGTATGGGTTGCCGGGCGCTCATCCGCCAGCCGCGCGGTGATGGTGTCCTTCTCGGCCTGTGACAGGAAGCTGGCCTGGGCCGGACCATCGGGCAGGAATTTCAGTACCGCCAGCGCCAGCGCGCAAGCCGGCAATCCTTCGATCAGGAACAGCCATTGCCAACCGCGCAAACCGCCCAGGCTGTCCAGTTGCAGCAGCAGTCCCGACAGCGGTCCGCCAAAGGTCGAAGACAGCGGAATGGCGGTCATGAAGATGGCGGTGAAGCGGGCGCGGTATTCGCGTGGAAACCAGAATGTCAGGTACAGGATGATGCCGGGGAAAAATCCGGCCTCCGCCACACCCAACAGGAAGCGCGCGGCGTAAAAACCGTAAGGCTCGGTGACCAGCGACGTCGCGGCCGACACCGCCCCCCAGAACGCCATGACCATGCAAATGGCGCGCTTGTGGCCCAGACGCGCCACGAACATGGTGGCGGGAATCTGGAAGATCGCATAGCTGATGAAGAAGATACTGGCGGCCGCGCCATAGACCGATGGCGAAAAGCCCAGATCCTTGTTCATGGTCAGGGCCGCGAAGCCGACATTCACCCGGTCCAGGTAATTGACGAAATAGAGCAGCATCAGGAACGGGATCAGCCGCACCGCGCATTTGGCGAAAACCTGGTTCTGATCCGGATTGGTCATGCTGCTCCCCTGCACGACCATAGCATGGGGCAAAGCGGCGTCTATTACTTCCCCGTCGCGCCCTTGACGTCAAAGGCCACCGCCACGGTGGTGCCATCCGACAGGTTGATCAGCACCGGCACCTTGGTGCCGATCTTCATCTTGGCGCCTTCGCACATCAGGTGATAGCCGCCGGGCGCGAACGTGACCTGCCCGCCCGCCGGCACCTTGACCGTATCCATCATGTCCATGCCGCTCATGCCGCCCTTGTTGGACGACTGGTGGATCATCAGCATGCCGCAGGCGTCCGAGCGCGCACCGGTGATCGAGACATCACGGCGACTATTGTTCTGGGCGGTGAAATAGCCGCCGGCCGGCAGCTTGCCCGGCAGGCTGCGGAACCAGGCGCCGGTGATGTCGAACGGTGCGGCGCTCGCCGGCAAGGCTGTCGCCAGAAGAATGACAAGACTAAGCCGCTTCACGTTCTGCTCTTTCTTCGTTCAGACGCATGGTGACCAGCACCACGATCATGGCGGCGAAACTGGTCAAGGTCCCGGGCAGCCAGATGATCAAACCGCCATAATGTTGGTCATTGAGCGCCGTCATGTCCAGCACCCGGCCGCAGATCATATAGACCGGGTAAATGTCATGCTCGGTCAGGGACAGGATGGCGCCCAGCACCATCTGCGGCAGCTCGATCACCAGGATCAGGGCGGCGCGCATCAGGTGCGAGAGCCGCGCCGGCGGTTTGGCCCGGCTGTCCAGGATCAGCGACCAGAACATCACGCCATTGATCGCCATGGTCCAGTTCATCAGCTCATACAGGTTGGCATCCAGCATGACGCGGGTATGGATGCCGGGGATCAGCCAGAAATAGAGCAAGCCGACAAACAGGAACGGCGCCATCACCGGATTTTGCAGGAAGGACAATACCGCCTGTACCGGCCGTGCTTTCACCACGGGCTTGAGGAAGTCCGGCATCCCCGCCCACAGCACCGGCGCAGCCATGCCCAGCGCGATAAAGAATGCGCCGAAATGATGCAGCACAAAATGCGCCGCCCGGTGCACGAAGAACATGTGCTGGGCGTAATAATCGATGCGGGTCTGCAGCACGATCCAGAAGCTCAGCACACCGGCGGCAAAACAGATGCTGCGCCACAGCGGCGGATGCCGGTCCTTGGGCAATTTCTGCAAACCATGCACCCACCAGGAAACGATCAGCGCCG
>CANBZE010000093.1 GCA_947373775.1 Alphaproteobacteria bacterium | reverse complement strand
GTCATCACGCCCAGGCCACCTTTCAGATTCTGGTCGGCCCAGCTCACCGGCCTGGGCTTCCAGATGTCGAACAGGCGGAAGAACACAAACGCCAGGCCGAAGGAGAGCAGGGAGATGTGCTGCTCCACCGGCACCAATCCGCCGAAGGTGAGAAGACAGAAGGAACAGGCGAACCATTGCCCCGCCAGCTCGTCGATCACGCATTCGGACGGATCATCGCGGCCGGTTTCGCGCAGATGGTCGCCGCAGGCCAGGATGCCGATCACCAGCACGATAATGCTGGAGCCGAGCAGGCCCATGCCGCCGCCGCCATGCAGGGCGATCAGGATGCCAAGCGGGATCGCGATCGCGCTCATGATGGTGCCGGGCGCGACATCGAAATAGCCGATGCCGAACACGGACGCGACGACGGTGGAGGCGCGGGGAAGCTTCATTTACAATCTCACGGTTGCGATGGCCTGGGCGACGATGCCTTCGCGGCGGCCGGTAAAGCCCAGCCCTTCGGTGGTGGTGGCTTTCACGCTCACCCGCGACTCTTCGATTTTCAAAATCTCGGCGATCTTGGTCTTCATGGCGTCGCGGTGCGGCCCGACCTTGGGGCGCTCGCAGATGATGGTGACGTCGACATGGCTGATCGTCCCGCCCCTGGCCGCCACCAGGCCGGCGGCATGATCGAGGAATTTCCACGACGCCGCACCGCGCCAGCGTTCGTCGGTCGGCGGGAAATGCTGGCCGATATCGCCTTCGCCGATGCAGCCCAGCAGGGCGTCGGTGATGGCATGCAGGCCCACATCGGCATCGCTATGACCTTCCAGGCCATGGGTGTGCGGGACCTTGAGGCCACATAACCAGATGTGATCGCCTTCCTTGAACTTGTGCACGTCATAGCCGGACGCCGTGCGCACGTCCGAACCGATCAGAGACTCGGCCAAAGCGAAATCTTCCTTGCGAGTCACCTTGATGTTCTTCTCTTCGCCCTGGACCATTTTGACTTTCAATCCCGCCAATTCCGCCAACGCCACATCGTCGGTCACCTCGGTGCCGGCATGATCGTGATGGGCTTTGGTGATCTTGGCATAGCCAAAGCCCTGGGGCGTCTGGGCGCGGTAAAGATTTTCGCGCGATACCAGGGTCCATTGCCCGTCATCGCCGGCGCGGCGCAGGGTATCGGAGGCCGCCACCATGGGCAGGGCGCCGTCCGCGCCCGCTTCCAGCGCCGCAACCACATCCGCGATCACCTTGCGCGACACCAGCGGCCGCGCCGCGTCATGGATCAGCACGAAGTCCGGTGCGTCCTTGGCCAGGGCATCCAGCCCCAGCCGCACCGATTCCTGGCGCGTGGCGCCGCCGGTCACTGGAGCAGGGATATCCAAGCCGGCCAGCGCCGCGGCCGCCAGTTCCTGCTGCCCGGCGCCGATCACCACTTGGACTTTATAGCTGGCGAACGCCTCGACCGTCCGGCGCAGCATCGGCTTGCCGCCCAGCCGTTCATATTGTTTTGGCAGTTCAGTCCCGGCGCGCTCGCCCTTGCCGGCTGCGACGATCAGGACGGCAATGCGCCGCATGAGGGTTCCTTCCTAAACCGGTGGTCTGCCTAACATTTAAGAGGGCCGAGCGCGATAATTTGTTGCTTTGCGGCATAATGCCTATATTATCGGCTTCTAACACTTATGCTCAAACTATAGGCAAATCTTGGTCGGTGTTCTCCAAAAACTTCGTACGGCCGGAACTGCTGAAAGCGGCTCCGGAACGATCGCCAACGCCCTGCCGATGCCGGTGGTGCTGTTGGGACCCAAGCTGGAAGTAATCTACGCCAATCCGGCAGCCGAACAATTCTTCGATACAGGCCTGACCCTGCTGCGCAAGCAGACCCTGGGCGACCTGATCGCCGCCCATTCGCCGCTGTTCCAGCTGGTCACCCAGGCTGCGGAGCGCAACGCGTCCGCCTCCGAGCGCGATATCGATCTTTCCACCCCCAAGCATGGCGAACGCGTCGCCGACGTGACGGTGACACCGGTACCCGACCCGGAAGGGGCCATGCTGCTCACCTTCCAGGAACGCAGCCTGGCCCAGCGCATGGATCGCCAGCTGATGGCGCGCGGCGCAGTGCGCTCCATGCACGGCATGGCGGCGGTGCTGGCGCATGAAATCAAGAATCCGCTGGCCGGCATTCGCGGCGCCGCCCAGCTGATCGAAGAATCGCTGGCCCCGGACGAGCGGGAAATGACCCAGCTGATCGTGGCGGAGGCCGACCGCATCCGGAACCTGATCGACCGTATGGAAAGCTTCGGCGATACCCGCGCCTTTGTCCGCCATCCCATCAACATTCATGAAGTGCTGGACCGGGTGCGCAAAGTGGCCGAAACCAGCTTCGCGCGCGGCGTTCCCATCGTCGAAAATTTCGATCCCTCGCTGCCGGCGGTGTCGGGCGACCAGGACCAGCTGATCCAGGTCTTTCTCAACCTGGTGCGCAACGCCGCCGACGCGCTGCCCGATTCGGGCGGCGAGATCACCCTGACCACCGGCTATCGCCCCGGCGTGAAGTTCGGCGCCGGCATGGCGGGCGACCGGGTCTCGCTGCCGCTGGAAGTGACGGTGCGCGACAACGGCTCGGGCGTGCCGTCGGATTTGCTGCCTTACATCTTCGATCCTTTTGTCACCACCAAGGTGCGGGGCACGGGCCTCGGCCTGGCGCTGGTGGCCAAGATCGTGGGTGATCATGGCGGCGTCATCGAGTGCGATTCCGTTTCGGGACGCACCATATTCCGCGTGCTGTTGCCGCAATCGCGCGCGGGGGAGATTTGAACATGGCGGCAACCATTCTGGTCTGCGACGACGACAGCGCCATCCGCACGGTGCTGAACCAGGCGCTGGGCCGCGCCGGATACGATGTGCGCACCACCGGCACGGCCGCGGGCCTGTGGCGCTGGATTTCGGCGGGCGAGGGCAATCTGGTCATCACCGATGTGGTGCTGCCCGATGAATCCGGTTTCGACCTGATCCCGCGCATCAAGCGCATGCGCCCTGAGCTTCCCATCCTGGTGATGAGCGCCCAGAACACGCTGCTGACCGCCATCACCGCGGCCGAACGCGGCGCCTTTGAATATCTGCCCAAGCCCTTCGACCTGAAGGAGCTGACCAGCGTGGTGAGCCGCGCCCTGGCGACACCACAGGCCAAGCGCGACAAGGGCCTTGAAGCAGCCGAGGAACGGTTGCCGCTGATCGGCCGCTCGCCGGCGATGCAGGAAATCTACCGCGTCATCGCGCGCCTGACCCAGACCGACCTGACCGTGATGATCATGGGCGAAAGCGGCACCGGCAAGGAACTGGTGGCCCGCGCGCTGCACGATTACGGCAAGCGCCGCCATGGCGCGTTCGTCGCCGTCAACATGGCCGCGATCCCCAAGGAATTGGTGGAAAGCGAACTGTTCGGCCATGAGCGCGGCGCCTTCACCGGCGCCACCAATCGCGGCGTCGGCCGCTTCGAACAGGCCGAAGGCGGCACCTTGTTCCTGGACGAAATCGGCGACATGCCGCTGGAAGCCCAGACCCGTTTGCTGCGCGTGCTGCAGCAGGGCGAATACACCACCGTGGGCGGGCGCACCCCGATCAAGACCGATGTGCGCATCATCGCCGCCACCAACCGCGACCTGCGCCAGCTGATCAGCCAGGGCCTGTTCCGCGAGGACTTGTACTATCGCCTGAATGTCGTGCCGCTGCGCCTGCCGCCGCTGCGCGAGCGGGTGGAGGATATTCCCGATCTTGTCCGCCACTTCCTGCGCAAGGCCGAGGACGAGGGCCTGCCGCACAAGACGCTCGACAACGAAGCGCTGGACCTGCTGCGGCGTCATCGCTGGCCGGGCAATGTGCGAGAACTGGAAAACCTGATCCGGCGCCTTGCGGTGCTGCAATCGGGCGATGCCATCTCGGCGGCTTCGGTCGGCGCGGAATTGAAAGAGCCGGCCAAGACCTTTGCGGCGGATTCCGGCGAGGGGCCGCAATCCCTGTCGGCCTCGGTCGAGCAGTATCTGACCCAATACTTCCTGGCCCAGGGCGACCGGCTGCCGCCGCCCGGCGTCTATGACCGCATCGTGCAGGAGGTGGAGCGGCCGTTGATCTCCATCTGCCTGGCCGCCACGCGTGGTAACCAGATCCGGGCGGCGCAGCTGCTGGGGCTGAACCGGAATACCTTGCGGAAGAAGATCAGGGACCTTGGGTTGGAAGTGATCAGAGGCCTGCGGACCGAATAGGGACGCAGGGCGGCGATCACTTCCAACGGCGCAGGGCCGCGCGCGACAGCGACTTGAGCGGCCTGAGCCCGGGACCTGCCCACCCCAAGCTCCGAACTATTTTTCCCGATTTCTGAACAATTCCGCGGATTTACTGGGTTTTGTCCGGTAACCCTGTAGCGAATTTGTGACGCTGCATTCTTGCAACAGTCCGTGCCTTGGCTACACTCCCGCCCATCGACCGGCTTCGGGGTGGGGACCGGTCGCGATGGAGCGTCAGCGGGAGCTGGAGCGACCATTCAAAATGGAAGACATGGTTAGCAAAACAACGTTCCCAGAGCGGCGCGCGTCCTTGCGCGCGGTATCCCGGCCTTCGCAGCTGGCCTTTGCGGTCGCGTTGCTGGCCGTCGCGTCCGGCTGCCTCACCTATGCCCTGCTGACCGACCTTCTGCCGTATCACCCGGGCCGCGCCGGGCAGATCGCGCTGGTCCTGTTCAACCTGACCCTGGTGCTGACCCTGGCGGCGCTAATTGGCTGGCGCATCGCCCGGCTGGTGGCCACCCGCCGCTCGGGCCGTGCCGGCGCCAAGCTGCATGTCCGTCTGGTGACATGGTTCTCGGTCATTGCCGTGGTGCCGGTGATCCTGGTCGCCGTCTTCGCGGCCGTGACCCTGAATCTGGGCCTGGACCAGATGTTCTCCGGCCGGGTGAAGGAAGCCCTGGGCAGCGCCGTGAATGTGGCGCAGGTCTATGTGAAGGAACACGAAGCCAGCATCCTTGGGGACATCGCCTATATCTCCGATGCCATTCAGCGCGATCCGCAGCTGTTCGACGAAGAACATCACGTCCGCGCCGGCCTGCTGTTCGCCAAGCTGGGCACCATCACCCAGAACCGTGGCCTGCAGGCATCCTATATTCTGGACAGCAAGGGCAGCGTGCTGGGATCAACCAAGCAGAAGTCGCTGAAGGACCCGCCGATTCCGTCTGCCGCGGACTTCGCCCAGGCGCGCGAGGGCGTGGTGGTGGACACGCCGGAAAACGGCACCGTCACCGCACTGGTGCAGCTGCAGGCGCTGAACGACGCCTATCTGGAAACCGTGCGCGTGGTGGACCCTAAGGTGTTCGCCTATTACCTGCGGACCCGCGCCGCAGTGACCGAGTACAACCGGCTGAACGCTTCACGGCTGGAGACCCAGCTGCAGTTCGCCGCCCTCTACGCCATGGTGGCGCTAGTGGTGCTGCTGGCCGCGATCTGGTCCGGCTTGTGGGCCGCCAACCGCCTGGTGCGGCCAATCTCCGACCTGATCGAAGCGGCGGGCCGCGTGTCCGAAGGCGATCTCACCGCCCAGGTGCGCATCGAGCGCGATGATGACGAGCTGGGCACGCTGGGCACCGCCTTCAACCGCATGACTCAGCAGCTTTCCGCCCAGCGCAGCGATCTGGTGGCCGCGGGCCGCCTCAACGAAATCCGCCGCCGCTTTACCGAGACCGTCCTGTCGGGTGTGAGCGCCGGCGTCATTGGCCTGGATGGGGAAGGGCGCATCACCATCATTAACCGCGCCGCCGCCCGGCTGATGGATGCCGCGCCCGAGGATATGGAGACCAACCATTACTCCGACGCGGTGGCCGAACTGGCGCCGCTGATCCTCAAAGCCATGTCGGAGCCGGCGGGCCGGGCCGGCGGCGAAGTCACCATCAAGCGGGCGGGCACCCCGCGCACCATCAGTGTCCAGGTGACGTCCGAACGCGGCAGCGCCGACGGCTTTGTCGTTACTTTCGACGACATTACCGATCTGGTAGGGGCGCAGCGCACCGCCGCCTGGGCCGATGTCGCGCGCCGCATCGCGCATGAGATCAAGAACCCGCTGACCCCGATCCAGCTTTCGGCCGAACGGCTGCAGCGCAAATATGCCAGCGAGATCGTGACCGATCCCGAAGTCTTCAAGCAATGCACTGACACTATCGTGCGCCAGGTGGGCGATATCGGCCGCATGGTGGACGAGTTCAGCTCCTTCGCGCGCATGCCCACGCCGGTGATGCGGCGCGAGAATGCCCAGGAACTGTTGCAGCAGGCTTTGTTCCTGCAGCGTGTCGCCAATCCCGCCATCACCTTCAGCACCGCCGCGCCCAAGGAGCCGGTGCATTTCGAAGGCGATGGGCGACTGATTTCCCAGGCGCTGACCAATGTGCTGAAGAATGCCGGCGAAGGCATCGCCGCGCGCATCGCCAAGGGCGATGACGAGCCGGGCAAGATCATCATCGCCCTGGAACCAAACGGTTCGAAATTCGCCTATCGCATCACCGACAACGGCATCGGCCTGCCGCCGGAGCACAAGCACCGGCTGACCGAACCCTATGTCACCACCCGCGCCAAGGGCACCGGGCTGGGTTTGGCGATCGTGCGCAAGATCATGGAAGACCATGGCGGGGATATCACCCTCGCCGACGTGGAAGGCGGGGAAGGCGCGGAGGTCACATTGACCTTCCCGTTCGCACAAAAGACTTTGAAAGGAACAGAAGATGAGCAAACACGGATCGCTGATCGCGTCTGAGATCCTCATCGTGGATGATGAGGAAGACATCCGCGACCTGATTTCCGGCATCCTGCGGGACGAGGGCTATACCACCCGCGTCGCCGGCGATTCCGATGCCGCGCTGGCGGCCGTGCGCGCCCGCCGTCCACAGCTGGTGGTGCTTGATATCTGGCTGCAGGGCTCCAAGCTCGACGGCATCGAGATCCTGGAAACCATCAAGCGCGAGCAGCCCGAGGTGCCGGTGGTGATGATTTCCGGCCATGGCACGATCGAGACGGCGGTGGCCTCGATCCGCCAGGGCGCCTATGACTTCATCGAGAAGCCTTTCAAATCCGACCGCCTGCTGCATGTCGCCGAGCGCGCCCTGGAATCGGCGCGGCTCAAGCGCGAAGTG
Organism: Alphaproteobacteria bacterium; assembly: GCA_947373775.1. The sequence continues at coordinate 52 of CANBZE010000093.1, read as the reverse complement.
CGCGAACTCAAGCTCAAGACCGGCGACGAAGGCGAGATGGTGGGCAACTCCT
>CANBZE010000092.1 GCA_947373775.1 Alphaproteobacteria bacterium | reverse complement strand
CCGCCCGACATCACCAGCCAGATCCTGAACTTCGGCCAGCCGTCGGCGCTGGATGTGCAGATTACCGGCACCGACCATGACGCCACCGAAGCGTTCGGCTTCCGCATCCTGCGCGAGATCCGCAGCATTCCGGGGCTGGTGGATGGCCGCATGCAGCAGTCACGCAGCCAGCCGGTGCTGAACGTCAATGCCGACCGCGGCCGCATGGCCCAGCTTGGCCTGACCGAACGCGACGTCACCAATGCGCTGGGCACGGCGTTGGCCGGCACCTCGCAATCGGCGCCGAACTTCTGGCTCAATCCCAAGAACGGCGTGTCCTACAACATGCAGGCGCAGACGCCGGAGTACAAAATCGATTCCCTGGAGGCGCTGCAGAATCTGCCCGTCACCGGCACGACCGGCGGCAGTTCCCAGGTGTTGGGCGGGCTCAGCCGCATCAGCCGCAGCCAGGGCAATTCGGTAGTGACCCATTACAACATCCTGCCCACCATCGATGTGTTCGCCACCAACCAGGATCGCGACATGGGCGCGGTGGCCAAGGATGTGCAGAAGGTCATCGACGCCAACATGAAATACCTGCCACGCGGCGCCACCGTGGTCCTGCGCGGCCAGATCCAGATCATGAACACGGCCTTCTCTGGCCTGTTCTATGGCCTGCTGGCGGCGGTGGTGCTGATCTATCTTCTGATCGTGGTGAACTTCCAGTCCTGGACCGATCCCTTTGTCATCATCACCGCCCTGCCCGCCGCTTTGGCCGGCATCGTCTGGATGCTGTTCACCACCGGAACGACCTTGTCGGTGCCGGCGCTGACCGGCGCCATCATGTGCATGGGCGTGGCGACGGCCAACTCCATCCTGGTGATCTCGTTCGCGCGCGAGCGGCTGGCCCATCATGGCGATGCGATGCTGGCGGCGGTGGAAGCCGGCTTCACCCGCTTCCGCCCGGTCTGCATGACGGCACTGGCGATGATCATCGGCATGGCGCCCATGGCGCTGGGCCTTGGCGAAGGCGGCGAGCAGAACGCCCCCCTGGGCCGCGCCGTCATTGGCGGATTGCTTTTTGCCACCATCGCCACCTTGATATTCGTGCCGGTGGTGTTCAGCATCATTCATGGCCGCAGGGCGGCACGTCAAAATAAAGAGGGGTCAGCGGTGGCTCGGCCGCCCGCCCAATCTGGAGAGGCTTATGCCTGACAAGAATCCCGACGCGGGGCCAATTGATCCCGCGCCCGAGGCGCTGCTGCGCCATAGCGCGCCCCCTGGCCTCAAGCGCTGGGGCAAGATCGCCGTTGTCGCGGCGATCGCGATCGCCGTGCTGGGCATCGGCTGGCGGATGTACAAGAATTACAACACCGCCGCCTGGACCGACGCCCAGGCGGTGCCGACGGTGCAGATCATCAAGCTCAAAGGCGCCAAGGCCGGCAGCACGCTCACCTTGCCGGGCGATGTGCAGGCCTTCACCACCGCCCCGATCTATGCCCAGGTCAGCGGCTATGTGAAAAAGTGGTACTTCGACATCGGCGCACCGGTGAAGAAGGGGCAGTTGCTGGCCGAACTGGATACGCCCGATCTGGCCGGCCAGTCGGCGCAAGGCCGCGCCAACCTGGTCAACGCCATCGCCGCCCAGAAACTCTCCGAAGCCACGGCCCGACGCTATGACGCGCTGTTCGCGCAGGGTGCGGTGGCCCGCCAGTCCAAGGATGAAAAGGACGCCGATCTCGCCGCCAAGAACGCGGCCGTCGCCGCGGCCAAGGCCGGGCTGTACAGCGTCTCCTCGCAGGAAAACTTCCGCCGTCTGGTAGCGCCGTTTGACGGCGTGATCACCAGCCGCGCCGTGGATGTGGGCGCGCTGGTCACAGTCGGTACACCCGCCTCGACCGCGCTGTTCACGGTCTCGGACCTGACCAAGCTGCGCATCTATGTGCGGGTGCCGCAGAATTATGCGTCTTACATTCGCCCGGACATGGATGTGACCTTCTCGGTGCCGCAGCATCCGGGCCGGGTGTTCCACGCCAGCCTGGTGGCCAGCGCCGGCGCGGTGGCCAGTTCGACCGGCACGGTGCTGGTGCAGTTCGGGCTGGATAATACCGACAATGCCCTGCAGCCGGGCGCCTATGCGGAAGTGAAATTCCCCCTGCCGGCGGGGGCCAATGGCATCCGCGTGCCCGCCACCGCCCTGATGTTCCGCGACGAAGGCATGCAGGTGGCGACGGTGGACGCCACAAACCACGTCAAGCTCAAGACCGTCATCATCTCCCGCGACATGGGCGCTTCGGTCGATGTGGGCGGGGGTATCAGCCCCAAAGACCGCATCATCGACAACCCGGCGGATGCGCTGCGGGATGGGGATGAAGTCAAGATCGCGAACCAGTAGCGCCCCTTGCCAAGGATCGCCTATAAAGGCGGACCACACGGGGGAACACCAATGCGCGCCTTGAAGATTCTGGCTCTTGTCCTGTTGCCGCTGGCCTGCCTGGCCGCTTGCGACAAGAAATCCGACGCCGCCACCGCCGGCAGCTACGACACCTCGCCGGATTCCAACAAGCGCTTCCTGGCCGATTATGCGGCGCGCTCCGGCGTGAAGAAGCTGGAAGACGGGCTGATGTACCGTGTCCTCAAGACCGGCACCGGATCCTCGGTCCAGAAGGGCAGCGACGTGGTGACGGTTTTTTACAAAGGGGCGCTGATCAACGGCAAAGTCTTCGACCAGACCAAGCCGGAAGAGCCGGCGCAGTTTCAGTCCGGCGCGTTGATCCCCGGCTGGGTTGAAGCCCTGAAGCTGATGAAGACCGGCGACACCTGGGAGATCGTGGTGCCGTCCGATCTGGGCTATGGCAGCGATGGCGCCGGCGACGCCATCCCGCCCGACCAGACGTTGGTCTTCACCATGACCCTCACCAAAGTGGAATACGCTCCCTAGAGGAGCGGTTCGTGCGGAGCACGAACGAAATGGTCCAGTGGACCATTTCGAGCGACGAGCGCGCCGAGCTTAAGCGAGGCGCAATGTGCGCATAAGATTGTTTTTGGCGCTGCTCCTCGGCCTGCTCGTTCTGGCTGTGGTGCTGGCGCGCTTTGATCTGCATGTGGTGATGGCTTCGCTGTCTCGCGTGGGGCTTGGCGGCTTTCTCCTGATCGTAGCGGCGGGCCTGGCCACGGAGATCGTGCTGGCGTCGGGCATTTTCCCGCTATTGACCGATGCCGTGCCGCTCTGGGCCCTGGCCGCGTCGCGGCAGTTGCGCGACAGCGCCGCCGACGTTCTGCCCATCACCCAGCTGGGCGGTATCGCCTTCGCCGCCCGGGCGCTGGTGCTGGCCGGATTGCGTGCGCCCGCCGCCTCTGCGGCGGTGATCGCCGACTTCACCACCGAAGCTTTCGCCCAGGGCCTGTATGTGCTGGTCGGTGTGGCGGCCAGCCTGTCGTTGCTGACCAAAAGCGCGCTGCTGTCGCCCTATGTCGGCGCCATGCTGGCGGGCGCGCTGTTCCTGTCACTGGGCAGCATGGGCTTTGCGCTGTTGCAGGTCGGCGGCAGCCGCTGGATCGAGCGGCTCAGCGAAAAACTTTTCCCCGGCGCGTCGGCGCACACCCAGGCGTTTCGCGAAGCCATTCACGGCATCTATCGCCGCCGTACCCGGTTGCTGCTGTCCATGCTGCTGCAACTGGCGGGCTGGATGGCATCGGGCCTGTGGCTGTGGGTGATGCTGAAGGTGATGGGACTGTCCACCGGCTTCTGGTCCGCGATCGCGCTTCAGGCTCTGCTGGAAGGATTGCGCAGCGCGCTTGTGTTCATCCCCGCCGCTGTGGGCGTGCAGGAAGCCGGCTATGCCGCGCTGGCGCCGCTGTTCGGTCTTGCGCCCGAAACAGGGCTGGCCATCTCGCTGCTGCGCCGCGCCCGCGACGTCACCGTCGCGGTGCCGGTGCTGCTGGTCTGGCAGCTGGTGGAAGCGCGCCGCGTCGCCCGCCTGGGCTGAATATCCGGTGCACGGCTGTTCACCGGTCGGTGAACTTGCAGTCTTTCTTGCAGAGCACAAATTTCGGCATGCCGCTGGACATGACCTTGCCATCCAAATTCAACAAACCGGTGCGGGCATCGAACACCAGCTTCTGGCCGGGGAACCCGTCAATGTCGGACAGATCCGTTACCAGTTTGACATGGCCGACCAGGGTGATGGTCTTGCCGCCGGCATCGCTGCGCGTGTCGAAATCATAAATTGCGCTGTCCGCCAGCGCCATTCCGTAGGGGAAATGCATCACCACATGACTTGACCACAGGCCCAGGGACTTTTGCTCCTTGCCGGCTTCCAGGGTCAGGAAGGAAACCGGACCGCCGTTTCCGTTGCGCTGAGCATATACGATCCCGCCAACGAAATTGTGTTTGGGCGACGCGGGCGCGACCTGCGAAGGCTGCGCAGCCCACGCGCCGAGGCCGGCAAGCGTGGTCAGCGACAGGATCAATGCCGCGCCGGTCCAGCGGCGGACCCGTGTCGGCATTGGACGTTTGAGCAGTGCGATCCGTTCCGTCAGCGGATGCTCGGAGGCGGGCCAGGCGCAGCCGACCGGCAAGGTCACGGCCTGCATCTGCGATTTGAGCAAGGCGTTGGCATAATCTACCCGCGACACATGGCTGAGCGCCGCGGCATCGCACGCCAGCTCCTGGTCGCGGCGAAACCACAGGGCGCCCAGATGGACCAGCGGATTGAACCAGTTGAGGCAGCGCAACAGCGCCACAATCGCATTGAGGCGCGCGTCCTGCCGCGCCAGATGGACTTTTTCATGCGCCAGGATCGCTTCCTGCTCCCGGGCGCTGAACAGCATCGTAAAATCGGCCGGCACGACAATGCGCGGCCTGAAAAAGCCCACCACGGCCGGTCCCGCCGCGCCAAGACGTTCGGCGTTGTGAAACTTTTGCTGCAGCCGCGCCAGATACAGCAGCATTGCGCCCGCGCCCACCAGCCACGCAGCGAGCAGCGCCATGCTTGCGGCAAACGACGCAGCCTGCACCACCATATGCGCCGAGCCAAGAGCGGCCGGAATTTGCGTGCTGGCCGTATGTGCGGCAATTGGCGGCGCGGCGATGGCACCGACACGCGGCGGCAACAGACTGGCCAGCCCTGCCACCGGCACCAGCAGCCACAATGCATAGGTGACCGAGGCGTGGAAAGCCGCGCGTACCGGACGCCGCAGCAGCGCGACTGCCACGATCCCGGCCGCCATCGCCAGATTGACCTTTGCCAGCAGGAACAGGAAATCAGTCATGGTCTTTCTCCAGTTCGGCAATCAGTTTTTTCAGTTTCTGAATATCTTTGGCCGTCAGGGCGCGCGTTTCGGCGAAATGCGCCACCAGCGGGGCGACCTGGCCCTGGAACAATCGGTCGAGAAGGCTCTGGCTTTCGGCCTGGACATAATCGGCGCGGGCGATCAGTGGACGATAAATATAGACGCCATCCTTGCGCGCGCCGACGAGGGCCTTTTTCCGCAAAAGGCGGGTAATCAGGGTGCGCACGGTACCGTCCGCCCAGCCATTGGGCGGGCCGGCCGCGGCGATGATCTCCTCCGGCGTCAGCGGGCTTTTGCGCCACAACGCCTGCATGATCTGGCTCTCCGCTGCCGAGATGCTGATGGCTTTCTTCATGACGCAACCATGATACACGCGTACTATAGAGTCAAGATACATGTGTATTCTGGCGCTGCGCCGGGGACCACCGAAAATTAGGCGCTCGAAACGGGGCTCGCCATCTCGCTGCTGCGCCGCGCGCAGGAGCCAAATGTCCTCTTTGCGCCAAAAACGGAGCTTCGTTGGTTGCCATTTCATACCGTGCGGAACGCACTGCGTGCAGCGCTGGATGAATTGACCCGGGCATGGGCGTAACTATCGAGTAACCAGTATAATTAAGCGCCCTTAAATTCATCGCACGATAACGTACGGTACCAATGGCTGTTGGAGAGCGTGATAATGCGCATTGCCGAAGAGTTTGTTCGAAACACGGAACGGGCCACGGCCATTGCGATTGATTGCCGCGCTGATAGCGGTGGTAATCATCACCAGCGTGACTGTCGTGGGTACACAACTCAGCACGGCCTTCACTGATCTGTCCGCCAATCTGAAATTGCCGCCCGACTGAGCCGTGTCAGCAACAGACGGAAACTGCGTTGATGGGACTGATTAAGAAAGTGCGGAATGCAATCCCTGAGCGGCGTCAAGCGGAGCGGCGTCGCGTTATATGGGGCAGCTGGATCGCATATTTGGACGGCACCAACGCGGTCAAGTGTCAGACCAAAGACATCAGCGTCGCCGGCGCCCGCGTTCACTTGACCGAACAACGATCCATTCCATCATCGGTCTTTTTTTTGGATGCGCGCAATCGCTTGATATATGAGGCCCTTGTCGCCTGGCAAAATCTGCCGGAGGTCGGTTTGCAGTTCGGTAAAGTCTACCGCTTCGTCGAGGCCCCGACTGCCGAACTGGCACGACTCGTCAAGAACATTACCTTGTAACGGTGTCGCTCTGTCCGGAGCGGGACGGAATTGGAGGGCCATGCCGTTGGCTGATGTGCGGATTGGGACGTTCCGATACGCCTGGGCAGGTCAGCTAGAACTTGTAGGTCAAGGTCGCACCCGTCATCCGCGGGGCCAGCGGAATACACTGCAGCACACCCGAGGTATTGGGTGTTCCAAATGTGCCGTTGGGCGCCGAGTTCAACACGCCGTTATATTCCGGCAGGCAGGCCTCGGTGTTGGCGACATTGTTCATGAACAGCGCGAAATCGGCGCCGATATGGCCCACATCGGTGAAGTCCAGCCGGAAATTCAGCAGGCCATAGGCGAAGCTGCGCTGCACGGCATTGAAGGCGCGCAGGTCCGCCAGATAGCGGCTCTGCCAATAGTAATGCGCCGTGAACACGGTATCGCCCAGCTTCCAGCCGCCCAGGTCGTTGCCGAAATTGATGGTGGCGGTCTCGTTGGTCTGCCAGGCCGGCACCGGGATCGGCGTGCCCGACAGGTTGGTGGTGTTGGTCGGCAGCAGGTAACCGGCCGGCGGCGTCACGGTAAAATCGGTGTAGCGCGGATCGATATAGCTGCCTGACGCATTCAGGGTCAGCCAGTCGGTGGGAATGGCGGTGATGTCCCATTCCACGCCATAGATCTTGGCGGCCCGCGCGTTGGTCGTGATGTTGTCGTTGAAGGTGCCCAGGCAGTTGCCGGCATTGAACTGGCCCTGGTCGCAGAGCGCGCC
>CANBZE010000091.1 GCA_947373775.1 Alphaproteobacteria bacterium | reverse complement strand
TATATCGAGAAGGGCATCGCCTCCAAGGTGCTGAACGACGACCGCTCCAACCGTCTCCTGGCCCTGGCCAAGACCCAGGCTGCCGCCGCCGTCGCCAACCAGGCCAAGACCCTGGCTGCCGCCCAGGCTGCTCCCATGGGCGACGACCTAGTCAAGGCCGGCGAGAACATGATCGGGCAGGGCAAGGCCAAGGATGCCATTCCGCTCATCCAGGCCGGTCTCAAGAAGCCCCTGAAGGACGCGGCCAATGGCCAGATCCGCCTCGGCCATGCCTATCTGGCCGCCGGCCAGAAGGCTGACGCCGTTGCCACCTTCAACAAGGTCAAGACCCCGGACAAGGACGCCAACGTGGCCCATCTGTGGTCGCTGGTCGCCCGCCGCTGATCGGCCGCGACATCGTTTGACGGAAAAGGGCGCCGCTTTCGGCGCCCTTTTTCTTTGTCCCCGGTTTTCCTGATATCAGTTGCCGGCGCGGTCCTGGGCCAGGAAAGCGCTCGTGTCGGTATCGGGCGCCGCGGCGACCCCGCCGCGTCCCGCCTCCAGTTCCTCCAGCGCAAAATCCATCCGCGCTTCATAGGTGCGATCGATCTGGTTGCGCAGGCGCTGCTCGGCATCATACCAGCGGCGCTTGCGCGTGCCGTCGCGGCAGCTGGCAAGCTCGGCGCCGGAGGCGCCCCAGCGCCGCTCGACGCACTGATACGGGTCGAAGGACAGGCGGAACAACCGCCGCCTTGCCTCCTCATAGCCGAAGCTCACCTTGGTCCCGTCGCTGCGGACATATCCGATGCTGCAGGTCTGGGCGGCGCCGGCATGGACCCGGGCCATGTCGCCCGCCAGATCATGGCCGCCATAGACCAGACGCGGATCGCGGGTCCGCCACAGCTCCAAAAAGCGCTGGGCGCTGTCGCGCACTTCCTTGAAGGCGGTCTTGAGCCGGGCGTCGCGTGAGGGCGTGGAGAAGGTCTCCCAGTCACCTTCGGTGCCATAGATGTTGGTCGGCAGCCGTTCCGGCTCAGGCTGGTTCTGCAGGCCCGCCTGCAGCGAGGCCGTCACCGCATCGGCGCGATAGCCCAGATCGGCGCAGTTGGAGGCCACCATGTCGGCCACTTCGCGCAGGGGATCGAAGCGCAGACGGCCGCCGCCCAGCCGGGCGCGGACATAATCATAATAGTCCATCATTTGGCCGTTCAGCGCGAACGGCCCGCTTTTCCAGTTGTGGTCCTGGGGCACCGGCCCGGTACCAAAATACTGGGTCATGGCAAAATCGGCGATCTGGCTGTTGGCAGCCACCCGCACGCGCCCGCCCAGCAATGCGCCATCGGGCGCGCGGCGTGCGTCCGCCAGCCGGCTGGGGCGCCAATTCTTGAAGCCGGCGCCCATGCCCGGCGAAGAGCGCACGAAGCGCAAGTCATAGGTGCCGCGTGTCAGGCTGTTGTCGGGATGGGCGTCGACATAGCGGATGCGGCCATCGCCTTCGATTTTCCAGATTACCGCCAGATGCCCGTTGGGATCATAGATCACCGTGCCGGGCCGGATGGCCCCGCTTGCGACGGCGGGCGAATACAGGTCGTTCCCGTCCAGCGCGGGATGCATGCGATAGGTGGCCGACGAGATTTCATCGCGCAGGCGCGCCATCACCGCCAGCGCATCCTCGCCGGTCAGGACATCGCGGTGCGCTTCCACCACATTGCCTTGCGGGCTGTAACGGATGTCGCGGCTGCGCATACGGGGCGAGACATCGCTGACATAGGAAAAGGGAAGCCCGCGCTTCCAGGCGTAATAGAAGCGCAGGACATAAGGCAGGTCGGCGCAATCGGAATGAAACGTGACGCCTTCGGGATCGCTGGCGCGGAAGGGATTGGCGGCATTGCGCAGGCAGCCATCCACCGTGCGGCAATTGCTTTGCCCGATGGCGGCAATGAATTCGCCATAGCCGCGCTCATCGGCTTGTGTCCAGGTCTCGCTGCGAATGCGCACCAGCGTGTCGGCCTGTGCCTCACGGCCGAACGCCGCCAGAAACACAAGCGCGGCAAGCCAGGCTTTAGGCATGGATCAGCGGGGCAGTCATATGACCGGCTTTCGGAATACCATCCGGCTGGACAGGGTGAAATTGAAGGCCAGGCCCGTCAGTACGCCGCAGGCCTGGGCCACGAACTTGTTGTTGAAGGGCTCGGGCGCGTAATGCACCAGAAGCAGCGCGGTGGCGTAATTCACCACCGCGCCCACCGCATTGGCGCCGGTGAATTTCAGCCATTCCTGCGCCATGCCGGAAAGCCCGCGCGCCCGCCGCTCCCGGAAGGTGAAGTAGCGGTTGCCCAGCCATGTGAAACACATGGACAGGAAAATGGAAAAGGCATTGGCGGCGGCGAAGTCCAGCTTCAGCACATCGCTGCAAAAGGCCAGAATCCCGGCGGCGACGAAATAGCCCAGCCCGCCGATGATGGCGAAACGCACAAAGGCATGGCGCGAAAGGGCCGAGACCAGTCTTTTCACGACAGATCGGCGGGGCCGGGAATGGCGAGATAAGCCATGCGCTTGGCCTCCCAGCGGCCACGCGTCACCGTGTCCAGGATCAAGCCGCAAGTCAGCGACAGGAAGGCGATCACCATCAGGCCGGTGGCCAGCACCGCGGTGGGAAGGCGCGGCACCAGCCCGGTAAGGAGATAGTCGGACACCACGGGCGCGCCGATGATCGCCGCCATGGCGGCGAACAAAAACGCGATGGTGGCGAAGAACACCAGTGGACGCTCCTCGCGCACCAGATAGCCGATGGTCCCCAGGATGCGGAAGCCGTCGCGATAGGTGTTCAGCTTGCTCACCGAGCCCACCGGGCGCTCCTTGTAGCGTGTGTCCATTTCCGACATAGGCATCATCAGCCGCACGGCATGGACGGTCAGCTCGGTTTCGATGGCGAAGCCCTCGGCGGTGAAAGGAAAGCTTTTGACAAAGCGCCGCGAGAAAACCCGGTAGCCGCTCAGCATGTCCGACAGGTGCACATTGAACAGCAGCGAGGTCAGGCCCGTCAGCAGCCGGTTGCCCAGGACATGGCCGGGGCGATAGGCGGCGGCGTCGGTATGGATGCGCCGGGCGGTCAGAAGATCGGCGCCCTCGCCGATCATCTGGGAAATCATGCGGGATGCGGCGCCCGCATCATAGGTGTCGTCGCCGTCCACCAGCACATAGATGTCGGCCTCGATGTCGGCGAACATGCGGCGCACCACATTGCCCTTGCCCTGGCGCGATTCATTGCGGACCACCCCGCCCGCCTCGGCGGCGCGGGCCGAGGTCTGGTCCCTGGAATTGTTGTCATAAACATAGATGACGGCGCCGGGCAGGGCGGCGCGGAAGTCCGTCACCACCGTGGCGATGGCGGCTTCCTCATTGTAGCAGGGCACCAGGACTGCAATCTTCACGACTTCCTCGCGAGCGGGCACCACTGATAAGTGCCGATCAGGTTTGTATCGAATTGCTGGCATTCGGGCCAGCGGATCGCCAGGCGGTAATCAGCCAGGGCGCCTCTGGCGCGGGTCATGTCGGCAGCCTCAGCGATCAGGTAGATGTCGCCGCCGCCCGCCATATGCGCCGCCACCCGGCGCATCATGTCCCTGGTCATTTTGGTGCCGTCGCGCGGCTGCACCATCCAGCCGTCGATCCGCAGCACCGGGATCTGGGGCGGCAGGGTGGTGGCGATGAAGCCCATCGGCGCATCGCCCGTCATCACCACGATTGTCTTGTCAGGATGGGGAATGGGCGGCAGGGCCGCGTCCACATAAGGCTCCTCGATCGGCGCCCGTTCCAGGAAATCGCTGCGGGCGGTGAGAAGACAGGCGGCGCACAAGGCTCCCAGCGCCAGGTAGCGACTGCGCCGGGACATCGGCAACAGGCCCACCGCCGCAATGATCAGCAGCGGCGCCATCATCTCGTAGATGATGATGTAGCGGTAGATGGCGAAGAATTTCAGCCAGGCGAAATAGCTGGCGGCAAAGAAGGCGATCAGGATCAGCGAGGTGCGGCTTTCCAGCAAAGTATCGCGGCTCTGGCGCCGCAGCAGCCACATCGCGCCCGCCGCGATCACCAGGAGATAAGCCAGCATGACCCGGATGTCCTGGAAGCCCAGATCGTCGGCGACATGCCAGTCGATGGTGAACAGCACGGGGAAGAAAAGCTGCTGCCACCAGGGCCGGAAGGCGGGCACAAAACGCAGGTCGCGGTAAGGCGCCGCCAGCGCCAGCGGCGATTTCCAGTATTCGTTGAAATAGGGAAACAGCGGATTGCCGGTGAGATGGTACATGTAAAGCATCCACGGCCCGCTGAAGATCGCAAAACCGATCACGCCGGCGATGCCGCCCGCAATCAGACGCACGACTTGATGTTTCCAGCTTCCGCCCAGCGCCACCAGGGCGGCGGCAAAGCCGACGCAGAACGGCATCTCCGGCAGTTTCAGGCCCATCGCCATGCCGGTGCAAAGACCGGCAACCCCCGCGATCAGCGCCGCCTTGCCCAACGGGCCTTCGCGCAGCACATCGCGCTTGAGCACAAGGATCGCCAGCCCCGTCAGGAGGAATACGCTCATCACATTGTCGTAATAGGTGGTACCGAACTCGGTCAGCGTCAGCGCGCCCACCATGCCCAGCAGTGACAGGGCGCCGGCCATGATCTTGATGTCGGACGCGCTGGCCTTCACCCGCAGCGAGGCGCGCGCGATCAGGTAGAGCGGCACCATGTTGGCGCCCTGCGCCGCGCCCAGCACGCCCAGCACGATCCAGGCGCGGGTATGGGTCGCCAGCCAGTAGAAGGGCAGATCGAGATAGGGGTTGTAGTAGCTGGCCTGGTGGGCCACCGCCACGTCCATCCCCATGCGGTGGTTCAGCAGCGCATAGGGCGCGTACCAGTGGTAATTGCGGAAGTCCCAGCTGGTGTCCTTGCCCAGCAGGATGACGAACCCGGCCCAGAACAACAGTCCCAAGCCAAGGAACGCATATTCGCGGGCCGTAAGGCGTTGGGACGGGGGCATATGGCGCGGGAACCTAGGCTTTCGTGCCCGTTCTAGCCTGTCTCAGGGCTGCCGATAAGCCCTTGCGGAGAACGGGTTAGTCGAGGTCCGGCTCGACCGCGATATTGCCCAGGAACTGGAGGGTACAGGACCGCCAGGAATGGCTTTCGGCAAAGGCCCGGGGGGTTAAGGGGCGGGGACTGCGCGCCAGCGCCAGGGCGCCCAGGCAGGCTGTGGCCAAGTCCTCGTCCAGTACCGCCACATCGCTGCCGCCCGGCACGTCCGGCCCCACCACGTCGCGGGGGCCTTCCACCGGATAGGCCGCCACGGTCAGCCCGCAGGCCAGGGCCTCCAGTGTCACCAGGCCGAAGGTGTCGGTGCGGCTGGGAAAGACGAAGACGTCGCTGCCGGCATAGGCCCGCGTCAGGGCTTCGCCGGTCAGGGCACCCAGGAACTGGGCCTTGGGGTATTTGCGCGACAGCGCGCTCTTGGCCGGGCCATCGCCCACCACCACCTTGGTGCCGGGAATGTCGAGGGCCAGGAACGCCTCGATGTTCTTCTCCACCGCGACCCGGCCGACAGTGATCCACACCGGCCCCTCGAAGGGATGGCGCGCATCGGCGATGGGATGGAATTTTTCGATATCCACGCCGCGCGACCAGATGCGCAGATGCTGAAAGCCGTGGCCGGCCAGCTCGCGCTTGAGCGTCTGGGTCGCCACCATCACCGCGGTGGCGGGATGGTGGAACCAGCGCAGCCAGCGCCAGATCACGCGTTCGGGCACCAAGCGAAAGCGCGCATGGACATATTCGGCAAAGCGGGTGTGGAAGGCGGTGGTGAAGGCGATGCCGTGTTTGAGGCAGATGCGCCGCGCCGTCAGGCCCAAACTGCCTTCGGTGGCGATGTGCACCGCATCGGGGGCGAATTCGCGGATCTCGCGCGTCATCGCCGCGCGCTGGAAAAAGGCCAGGCGGATTTCCGGATAGGTCGGCATGGGAAAGGTGCGCCGCCCCAAAGGCGTGATGGTGCGCACAGTGTGGCCCAATGCGGCGAGGTCCTTGCCCAAAATCTCGAGCGTGCGCACCACGCCGTTCACCTGCGGTGACCAGGCATCGGTGACGATGAGGATCTTCAAACGTGCCGCCACGCCGGGAATCGGTCCCGGCTGCAGGCGTTCTGACCTACGCGGGTACAGCCGCGCCCTTGACCCTGCCGTGAGGGGCGGCAAGCGGAGCCGGGCTTCTTGCGGCGCGTCTCTGTGAAGGATCTGCCCAGCGAAGAATCTCCATATTCCCATGGGCATCTTCGACAAGGGCGCTGCAGCTTTCAACCCAGTCTCCGTCGTTGTGATAGATGATGCCGCCGATCTCGCGGATTTCGGCGTGGTGGATATGGCCGCACACCACCCCGTCCACGCCGCGCAATCTGGCTTGGCTCGCCACGATCTCCTCGAAGCGGGAGATGTACTCCACCGCGTTCTTGACCTTGTGCTTGAGGAAGGCCGACAGCGACCAGTAGGGCAGGCCCATGCGCTTGCGTACGCGGAACAGCAGATCATTGAAGCGCAGCGCCCAGCCATAGGCCCAGTCGCCGGCATGGGCCAGCCACTTGGCGAAGGAAATCACGCCGTCGAAGCGGTCGCCATGCAGTACCCACAGCCGCTTGCCGTTAGCGGTTTCATGGATGGCTTCCTGGATCACTTCCACGCCGGCGAACAGCCGGCCGGCATATTCGCGCGCGAACTCGTCGTGATTGCCCGGCACGAAGATCACCCGCGTGCCGTTGTCCACCTTGCGCAAGATTTCGCCGATGACTTGAGACTGTGCCTCCGTCCAGTACCAGCGGCGCTTCAGTCTCCAGCCATCGACAATGTCACCCACCAGAAACAGCGTGGCGCAGTCATTGTGCGCCAGGAAATCGGCCAGGGCTTCGGCCTTGCAGCCGCGCGTGCCCAGATGCGTATCGGAAATGAAGATGGTGCGATGCCGTTTGAAATGGGCGGTATCGGTGACGGCGGCGGAGGGGACGGCGGCGCGGGGAATAACGAAATTTCCCAGCGCATTTTCAAACCACGCAACTTCGGCCATCGGGTGTCTCCAGCCTTATCTGGGCTGCGAGATAGATGCTTCGCGCGAATCTTTTGTTGCGCGGATGCGACGAAGCGATGAATCGCGGCGGTTAACCGTTATTCCCGGCGCGGCATGTCATCCGGCTACGGATAAAGCGCGTGAAAATCGCGCGACGGGGCCGAATTGGACATGTCAGC
>CANBZE010000090.1 GCA_947373775.1 Alphaproteobacteria bacterium | reverse complement strand
TGGACGGACTGACGCGGGTATTGGACAGCGTCTCCCACAAATCGGTGCTGGAGCGGGGCTTCGCGCTGGTGCGGGGCGAGGATGGCAACGTGCGCCGCCGCGCCGCCGCCGTGAAACCGGGCGAGGCGCTGACCTTGACCTTTGCCGATGGCGACAAGCCGGCGGTGGCGGAGGGGGGATCCGGCAAAGCAAAATCGAAAAAGCCCTTGGATCAAGGCTCGCTTTTCTGACAGTGAATTGGATACAATAACCGCATGAACGTCATGGAACGCGACCAGGGTGAGGCCAGGCTTCACTATCTCGACGGCGAATATGAGATCGTCACCCCCGGCGGCTATGTCGCCTGCGCCGTGACGGGCACGCACATTCCGCTGGACGCCCTGCGCTATTGGAGCGTGGACCTGCAGGAAGCCTATGCCAGCCCCGACATCGCCACGGCGCGGGCGCAGGAAAAGGGCTTGGCGCCCAAATGATGCGGCGCCGGTTTTTTGTCGGCGCCTGTCTTGTTTCCTTGCCCGCATTGGCGGTCCCCGAAAAACCCGTGCGCTTTTCCATTACCGGCGCGATGAGCCAAGGCAGTCTGGCCACGGGCAGCGCCCCGCCGGGCTCGGTGGCGGCGCTGGATGGGCGGCCCGTGCGCGTCACCGCCGATGGACGTTTCGCTTTCGGCTTCGGCCCCGACCAGACCAAGCCGGTGCTGGTGACGGTGCGCTATCCCGAAGGCGGCGGCGACAGCCGCAGCTTTACGCCGTCGACGCGCACCTACGATATCCAGCACGTCAATGGCCTGCCACAGCACACGGTGACGCCGCCGCCGGAAGTTGAAGCGCGCATCGCCCATGAAGCGGAGACCATCTATCTGGCGCGTCTGACCGACAGCGGCGGCAGCGATTTCCTGTCAGGCTTCGACTGGCCGGCGCCGGGCATCGAAAGCGGCATCTTTGGCAGCCAGCGCATCGACAACGGCACGCCCATGTCACCACATTACGGCGTGGACATGGCCGCGCCCACCGGCACGCCGATCCATGCGCCGGCCGATGGCGTGGTCAGTGTCACCGACGATTACTATCTGAATGGCGGTTTCACCCTGATCGATCACGGCCAGGGCGTGTCCACCTCATACCTGCATCAGAGCAAGCGGCTGGTAAAGGTGGGCGAGGCCGTCAAGCGCGGCCAGCGCATCGGGTTGATCGGCGCCACGGGCCGCGCCACCGGCCCGCATCTGCACTGGGCGATGAACTGGTTCCAGGTGCGGCTGGACCCGTCGCTGTCGACGCGTAAGCCGAAGCCGGAACCGCTTTAGGCCGGTTTTCCCAAGTAGCACTTGCCGTCCGTGTTCTCGAACACGGTATGGCGGTTGACGGCAAAGAATTCGTCAAACGCCTGGCGCACTTCCGGCCACTTGCCCTGGCCGATGATGGGCTTGGAAAAATAATCGTCGCCCACCAATACGCCGCCGTCCTTCAACTGGGGCCACCAGGCCTTCAGGTCGGCCATCACCGAATGGTAATCGTGCCCGGCATCGATGTGCAGAATGTCCGGGCGGATGCCTTTTTCCTTCAGCAGCTGGAAGGCATTGATGGAATCCAGCGGCAGCGGCACTACGACATCCTGCAGCCCTTCGTTGACGATGTTGGCGGCGAACTTGTGATAGAGGCGGGGATAGCCGAACTCGAAATCCAGGTCGGGAATGAATTTCTCCCACAAATAATGCTCGGACGAGCCCAGCCATGTGTCGATGGCGATTACCACCGCGTCCAGCTTCAGCCGCTGGATTTCCTTGGCCAGAGTGACGACCGAGGCGCCTTTCCACACACCGACTTCCACCACGATGCCGGGTTTGGCTTCATTGATGGCGCGCGCCAGGTAGGGATGCTGGGAATGCCAGCCCTGCAGGTCGGTGGGTTTTCCGTGCGGAAAATCCTTCAACGGATCGCGGCCGAAGAACAATTGGTCCAAGAGGCGTTGGCGTGTCGTCATTGTTTGGCCTGCAGCAGGGCGATGTCGCGCGGCGTGGTCCAGCGATTGTGAATCCACAGCCACTGGCCGGGATTGGCGCGCACCATCTCCTCGATGCGGGCCTGGATGGCGGCGGTCAGTCGCGTCACGTCTTCGGCTTCATTTCCGCTGGCGTTGAATTCCAGTTCCGGCTGCACCGTGACGTGGAAGCGCGGGCCCCCGACGCGGCGGTTGGCGGCCATGATGATGTGGGCGCCCATCTTCAGTGCCAGCGCGGCGGGCGCTTGTGTGGTCAGGGCGTCGCGGCCGAAGAAGGGCACGGCGATGCCTTCGCGCAGCTTCTGGTCCACCAGCATGCACAGCATCTTGCCTGCCTTGAGCTGTGCCAGCATCGGGCGTGCCGCATTGTGCTTGGCGATCATGGTGTCGGGGCCGTTGATGCGCCGCTGGCGCGCCACCCAGGCGGCGACATACGGGTTGTTGGGCGGGCGCACCACGGCGGCACCGTCGAAGCCGAGTTGCCCGGCCAGGATCGGCAGCATTTCCCAATTGCCCAGGTGCGCCGACAAGAAGATCACCGGCTTCTGCTTCAGCGCGTCCAGGCTCATGCCGGGCGGAAGGCTATAGGTGATGCGCGGATCGTCGCCCTTGGGCGAGAAACGCGCCAGGTGCGGATATTCACCCACCACCCGGCCCAGATTGTCCCACATGCTGCGGCGGATGCGGTTGCGTTCGTCGGCGGTCATTTCCGGAAAGGCCGCGGCCAGGTTGGCGCGCGCCACCCGGTCGGGCGGCAGCAGGGAAAAAATGTTGCGGCCGATCCAGCCGCCCAGTCCGGAAGCGGTTTCCGGTCCCAGCATGCGGAACATGCCCATGAAGGCGAAAAACAGGGCCGCCTCCGCGCCATAACGCAGCTTCTGACCAAGAGGAAGGCCGGTTTCTGTCATGAGCTTGGGGCTAGGCCCTGGGGACGATGCTGTCAAGCAAACGCTCCATTGCAGGCGCGTCATCAAAGACGGCGGCGACCTTCAGCATGCGGATACCTTCGCGCTGGGCGGTGGACAGGCGCACGAAATCCTTTTCGGTGGTGACCAGCAGGGCGTCGCCTGCGACAGCGCGCAGCTCGGTAATTTCGTCCTCGGTATAGGGGTGATGATCGGCGAAGAAGCAGCTTCCCAGGACAGCAGCGCCGCTGTCTTCCAGCGAGGCGGCGAATTTCTCTGGCCGTCCGATGCCGGCAAAGGCGAACACAGTTTTGCCGGCAAAGCTCTCGCCTTCGGCCTTAAGATGAGCGCGCAGTATTGGGCCGCTGTATTCGCCCAGATCGGGTGCGCCGTCGCCAACCAGCACGACCGCATCGGCCCGCGCCAGGCCTTGCGCGACCGGCTCGCGCAACGGGCCGGCCGGAATCTGATAGCCGTTGCCGAAGCCGGTTTCGGCATCAACCACCACCAGCGGCAGGTTTTTGTGCAAGGAAAAATTCTGATGACCGTCATCCATGATGATGACGGTGGCGCCTTTTTCCTTCGCCAGCCGCGCACCGGCAGCGCGATCCCGCGCCACGATGGTGGGTGCGGTGCGCGCCAGCAGCAGGGCTTCATCGCCCATCGCCGCGGCGCTGTGACCGCGTGAAGCCAGGGCCGGACCGCGTTCATCGCCACCATAACCACGGGTCAGGAAATATGGCTTGTGGCCGCGTGCGCGCAACATCTCCGCAAGGACGATGGCGATAGGTGTCTTGCCGCTGCCGCCGGCGGTGAGATTGCCGACGCAGATCACGGGCAGGCCAGGATCAAAAGCTTTGATGTGACGCGCTTTGAACGCGACAGTAGCACCATACAGCCAGCCCAGCGGCGCCAGCAGCGCTGCCACGGCGCCCCGTCTTTGCCAGAAATCAGGCGCGCGCATCGAGAATCGCCGACAATGCCGCCGCGGTGCGCGCCACCGCGCCGGACTGGGTGGCCGCGCCGCGCGCTGCTGCGTCACCCGCCGCCATCGCCATGGCGGGGTTTTCCAACAGGCGCCCGGCTTCGCGCGCGATGTCGGCGCTGCTGGTGACAAGCCCGAACTGCTGGGCGCCCCGCACCGCTTCATAAGCGCGCGGCGCACTGGCGATGTTGGGACCGGCCAGCACCGCGCAATGCAGCACTGCCGGCTCCAGCACATTATGTCCGCCCAGCGGCACAAGCGTTCCCCCCAGGAAACAGAAGCGGGTGAGGCGATAGAACAGTCCCAGCTCGCCCATCGTGTCGGCGATATAGATGGCGGTCTGGGGAGAGATTTTGTCTCCGGTCGAGCGGCGCTTGGATGCGCGGCTGCCGCATAGCATCTCGATATCGGCGGCGCGCGCGGTATGGCGCGGCACCAGAATGGTCAGCAGGTCGGGAAAGCGTGCGCGCAACAGATCATGTGCGGGAAGAAGTGTTTCGTCTTCACCAGGATGGGTCTGGGCCGCCAGCAGTACGGGCCGGTTGCCGATCTGGCGGCGGAGTTCCGCCAAAGCGTCTTCATCGCAGGGCAGCGGCGGCGCATCGGCCTTCAGGCTTCCCACCACCTGGACATTGCGCGCGCCCAGCGCGCGGAAGCGCTCCGCGCCATCCTCATCCTGAGCCAGCACCATGTCGAAGGCCGACAGCAACTGCGCCATGCTGCGCTTGGCCCAGCCCCAACGCTCGGCCGAGCGCGCCGAGATGCGGGCATTGACCAGCGCCAGTTTCACCCCGCGCGACGCCGCGCCCAGGATCCGGGTGGGCCAGAGGTCGGATTCGACGAACAGCCCGGCATCCGGCTTCCAGTGATCCAGGAAGCGGTTCACCGCGCCGGGCATGTCCAGCGGCACGAACTGGTGCAATGCGCCGGCTGGCAGGCGCTGGCCCATCATGGCGGCGCTGGTGACGGTGCCGCTGGTGACCAGCACGCTGGCATGTTCCTGCAGTTTTTCGATCAGGGGCAGGGCCGACAGGCTTTCGCCCACACTGGCGCCGTGGATCCAGACCAGCCGGCCTTCGGGCCGCGCCAGTCCCGCCATGCCCAGCCGCTCGTTCAACCGCGTCCAGTCTTCCTTGTCGCGGGTGGCGCGGCGGCGCAGCAAGAGCCGCGCGAACGGCGAGGCCATGCCGGTCAAGACGCGCCAGGCGCGCAAGCCAAAAGGAAGACTCATCGAACGTCTTCCAGATTGTGGCGGTAGAGGTTGGCGTACAGGCCGTCTGCTGCCAGCAGCTCGGCATGGCTGCCGGCCTGCGCGACGCGGCCTTTGTCCACCACATAGATGCGGTCGGCATCCACCACGGTGGAGAGGCGGTGGGCGATGACGATGGTGGTGCGCCCTTTCATCAGGCGGGCCAGCGCCTCCTGCACCTGGCGTTCGGATTCGGCGTCCAGCGCGCTGGTGGCTTCGTCCAGAAGAAGAATGGGGGCGTTGCGCAGCATGGCGCGGGCGATGGCGATGCGCTGGCGCTGGCCGCCGGACAGTTTCAGGCCGCCTTCGCCCACCTTGGTGTCATAGCCTTCGGGCATGGCCACGATGAAGTCGTGTGCCGCGGCATTGCGCGCCGCCGCCTTGATCTCGCCCAGCGAGGCGCCAGGTTTGCCCAGCGCGATATTGTCGGCGACGCTTTCGTCGAACAGCACCGCTTCCTGGGTGACGACGCCGATGGCAGCGCGCAGGCTTTCCAGAGTCACGCCATGAATGTCCTGGCCGTCAATGGCGATGGCACCGCTGTTCACATCATAAAAGCGCAGCAGCAGGTTGAAGATGGTGCTCTTGCCGGCGCCGGAGGGGCCAACCAGCGCGATCTTCGCGCCGGCGGCAACGTCCATCGTGACGTCCGACAGGGTGGGAGCGGCGTCGGCCTGATAATGGAAGCCGACACCCTGAAAGCTGACCGCACCGCCCCTGGGCACCAGCGCCACGGCGCCGGGACGGTTGACGATGCTGGGCCGTGCGTCGATGGCAGCGAAGATGCGTTCGGTGGCCGCGATGCCGGCCGAAGCGGTGGGCCAGAGTTGTGACAGGTTGCGCAAGGGTTGCTGCGCCAGGAGAAGCGCGGTGAGGAATCCGGCAAAGGCGTTGAGGGTGATCTGGCCGTGCAGGCTCTGCCAGCCGGCGGCGAACAGCACCACGCTCACCACGGCGCCCAAAAACAGATCGGTGACGGGCGCGGCGGCGGCGCGCAGCCGCACGGCCTTCAGCAAGGTGCCCAGCCGCGATTTCAGGCGCGCATTCACCCGCGCCACGCTATGGGCTTCCAGCCCGTACGCCTTGATGACGCGGCGGCCATCCATCGCTTCGGACAGCACGACGGACAGATCGCCCGTCTCGCGCATGCCGCGTGTGGCGGCCCGGCGCATCGAGCCGCCCAGCCGCTCCATCGCCCAGGCCACGCCCGGCAGGATAATCAGCGCCAGCGCGCCCAGCTGCCAGTCGCTGATCAGCACATAGGCCAGGAACACCACCAGCTGTACTGCTTCCAGGAAGATGGCGGCGACGCCCTGGGTCAGGCCATCGCGCATCAGCTGGGCGTCGTAGAGAAAATTGGAAACGAACTGGCCGGAATGCACGGCATTGAGATCGGCCAGGTCGCGGCGGATCAGCCGCCCGAACATGTCGCGCTGGGCGGTGGCCACGGTGCGCTCGCCCAGCGAGTCCAGCCACATGCGGCCGAAGAACAGGGTGATGGCGCGCAAGACCACGACGCCGCCCACCGCCAGCGACAGCGGCAGCAGCAGTTCGGCCTGGCGGCGCAGGAAGATCAGCTTGATCTCGTAATTGACCATCAGCGGCACCAGTCCGCTGATGGCGCTGGTCAGCAGCATGCAGAGGACGGCCAGCAGCAACAGGCCCCACTCGCCGCGGACATAGTCGCGCAGCAGGCGGCGGGTCACGGCAGCAGTGTTAAGGGTGGGCGAGGCGGAACTCATGCGCCCGAGCTGTAGCATGCGGGGGCTTTTGAGGCAAAAAGCCTTTTGGGGCCAGATGGTTAGTGGTCTTGATCGTCCTCGGGTTCCATCAGCCGGTGCATATGGACCACGAAATAGCGCATCTGGGCATTGTCCACCGTGGCCTGGGCCTTGGCGCGCCAGGCCTTCTTGGCCTCGGCGAAGTTGGGATACATGCCGACAAAGTCCAGCTTGGACAGGTCCTTGAACTCGACCTCCTGGGTGTCTTTGAGCTCGCCGCCGAACACAAAGTGCAGAAGCTGCTGGGGATTGGGCATGAGACCTGGCTTTCGTTGCGGCGCACCATTGAAGCCCGAACGGGCGGGTGCGCTCAATTCTCTTATTGTCGCACCGGAGCGACCGCCCAGCGTAGCGAAGCGACAGCGTCCGGCGCGCAAAG
>CANBZE010000089.1 GCA_947373775.1 Alphaproteobacteria bacterium | reverse complement strand
GGACCCCACCGGGGTGCTGGTGGCGACCTCCGGCGAGGGTCCGGAATCCGCAGCTTCTTCGTTTGGCTGTGCTGGCGCTTGCGGCCTGCAGCAGCCCGCCGCCGCCGAAAACCCAACCGGCTTCCAGTCTGCATCTGTCGCGCACCAGTTTTTCCGATCTTCCGGGCTGGACGGATGGCAATGCCGACGCAGCGCTCGCGGCCTTCCAGCGCAGTTGTGCCGCGCTGGCAGCAAAGCCGGACACCGCGCCCATGGGCGGGGCGGGCTATGCCGGCACCGTAGCGGACTGGCGACGCGCCTGCGCCGATGCGAGCGGAGACGCCAGGGCATTTTTCCAAAAAACCTTCACGCCCTATGCGGTGAGCGGCAGCGATGGATTGTTCACCGGTTACTACGAGCCGCAGATCAAGGGCAGCCGCAAAAAGCAAAACGCTTTTCAGACGCCGGTCTACGGCTTGCCGCCCGACCTCGTGCGCGCCGATCTGGGCCTGTTCAATCCCAAGCTGAAGGGTGAGCACATCTCCGGCAAAGTATCCGGACACGCGCTGGTGCCCTATGCCGACCGCGCCCGGATCAATGACAAGGGCGTGGATGCGCCGGTGCTGTTCTACACCGACGACGCGGTGGCGTTCTTCTTCCTGCAGATACAGGGCTCGGGCCGGGTGGTGTTCGAGGATGGCGCCAAAGATCAAACAAGTGCGCGCATCGCCTATGCCGGCGAGAACGGCCAGCCCTACACGGCGATAGGCCGCACCCTGATTGCCGATGGATCGCTGGCGCGCGAGACCGTGTCCTTGCAGACCATCCGCGCCTGGCTTTTGGCGCACCCCGATCGCGCCCGCGCCGTGATGGAAACCGACCGCAGCTATATCTTCTTTGAACAGAAGGCGCTCGGCGACACGGCGTTGGGATCGACCGGATCGCAAGGCGTGAACATCACGCCGCTGGGCAGCATCGCGGTGGACCAGCGCATTCATGCCCTGGGCGCGCCTTTCTATGTCGCCGCTGACGGGCCCGATCCGGTGCGCGCCGTGATGGTGGCCCAGGATACCGGCGGCGCCATTCGCGGACCGGTACGCGCCGACATGTTCTTTGGCTTTGGCAGCGAGGCGGAACGCCGCGCCGGCGCAATGAAGGCGCCGGGGCGGCTGTATGTGCTGCTGCCCAATGTTCTGGCGGCCGCCCTGGGCGACGGCCGCGATTATCCGTTATGAGCCGCCGCGTTCCGACAGAAGAAGAGCGCAAGCTGTTCGAACAGACCTTCAGGGAAGGTCGTCCGATCCGGCCCGCCCCATTCAAGACCGCAGCCAAAAAGAAAACCGTGACCGGCGCCAGCGGCGTCAACGGCGCCACGCAGGACCGGATGCGGCGCGGTTTGCTGGAACCAGATGCGCGCATCGACCTGCATGGCATGACGCAAGGCGCGGCGCACCGCACCCTCTTCACCTGGCTGGCCGCGGCGCATAGCCGGGGCTACCGTCTGGTGCTGGTGATCACCGGCAAGGGCAATCCGAAAAACGACGACAACGCACCCTGGATGATGTCGCCGCACGGCGTCTTGAAACAGATGGTGCCGCGCTGGCTGAACGAACCGGAGCTTGCCGGGTTGATTGCCAAGACCCAGCCGGCCCACGCCAAACATGGCGGAGGCGGCGCGCTGTATGTCTATTTGCGGAAGCGCCAATGAAAGCGTTGAAGTGAAACAGGCGTCTCACACCATCACGGTTTCTACCCGCGGGGCCGGGCTTTACGAATGCACCGATGCGGTGGCGGCGTTCGTGCGGGAATCCAAGATCGCCGAGGGCCTGCTCACCTGCTTCATCCGCCACACCTCGGCCTCGCTGGTGATCCAGGAAAATGCCGATCCGGATGTGCAAAAGGACTTGCAGGAGTTCTTTGCCCATCTGGCCACCAGCGGCCCGCGCTTTCGCCACACCGCCGAAGGCCCCGATGACATGCCCTCGCATATCCGCGCGGCGCTGACGCAAACCAGCATCGGCATCCCGCTGCATAGGGGAAAGCTGGCGCTGGGCACCTGGCAGGGGATTTATGTGTTCGAGCACCGCGACGCGCCGCACCGGCGCGAAGTGACGCTGCACATTATAGGCGCTTAAAGCAGCCCAGCTTTGGCCGCCAGGTCCCTGAGCGACGTCTCAGGCCGTGCGCCATAGTGCGAAATCACTTCCGCCGCCGCCAGTGCGCCAAGTCGGCCGCAATCGGCCAGGCCCTTGCCGTGCGTCAGGCCATAGAGGAAGCCGGCGGCAAACTGGTCGCCCGCGCCAGTGGTGTCGATAACGCGGTTGATCGGCAGCGCGGGAATCTCGTGCACCATGCCCTCCTCGACAATGACGCAGCCCTTGGCCGAGCGGGTGAGGGCGGCGATGCCGCCCCACTTCTTGGCGCCGGCGATCACGCCGTCAAAGTCTTCCGCCTCGAACAGCGCCTTGGACTCGTCCTCATTGGCGAACAGGATGCCGACATCCTTGTCCAGCAGATGCAGGAACTCGTCGCGGAAGCGGCCGACGCAGAAACTGTCGGACAGTGACAGGGCGATGCGCCCGCCCGCGCCCTTTACCGCCGCGATAGCCTTGCGCGAAGCCTGCTTGGCCTGTTCCTCATCCCACAGATAGCCCTCGATATAGAGGATGCGGGCGGCGGCGACCTGCTCTTCGTCCACGTCATCGGGGGTCAATTCGCGGCAGGCGCCCAGATAGGTGCTCATGCTGCGCTGGCCGTCGGGTGTCACCGCGATCAGGCAGCTGGCGGTGGTGGAACCTTCCCGCGTGGCGTGGGTGGTGAAGGTGATGCCTTGCGCCGTCATCGACTTGGCGAAAACCCCGCCCAGCCGGTCGTCGAACACCTTGCCGACATAGACGCCGTTGCCACCCAGCGAGGCCAGGCCCGCCAGGGTGTTGGCGGCGCTGCCGCCCGCCACTTCGTGCAGGCTGCTCATGGTCTGCTGGTTGTCGGCCAGCACCTTCAGCAATTCCCTGGCGCGGAATTCATCGATCAGGGTCATGCCGCCCTTGGCGATGCGATGGTTCAGCAGGAACCGGTCATCCACCGAGGCGATGACGTCCACGATGGCATTGCCCAGACCGGCGACATCATATTGCAGCGTCATGTGAACCTCGAAAATTGGTTGGCCCCGCTTACACGCGTAAAGCGCCTCTAGGCAAGCATTTCGCTTGTGACAGGCACGGCACTGGTGCAGAAGGCGAAGATGATCCGCCGCCTTGCCCTTCTTGTGACCGTGCTGGCCGTTGCCGGTTGCGCCGCCAAGGGCCCCGCCCCACAGACCGCGCCCCAGGCCCGCATTCCGGCGGCGCCGCCGCGCGGCGAACCCGGCCAGTACATGAACATGGCGGCGACCGGCCTCACGGCGGCACTGGGGCGCCCCGCTTTTGTTCGCAAGGACGGCGCCACCGAGATGTGGCGCTATGACGGAGCGGCCTGCCGCGCCTTCTTCTTCCTGTATGGATCGCCGCTGGCGGTGCGCCATGTCGAGACCCTGCCGCATGGGGCGCAGAACGCCGCCGATATCGCCTGCCTTACCGCTTTGCGGTCTTCGCCCGCGAAGACTTCGTAAGGGCCTTCGGCTTTTCGTCCGGCAGTTCCCTGGTCTTGTCCTTGAAGCGGCACAAATCGCGCACCACACAGACCGGACACAGCGGCTTCCTGGCGACGCAAGTGTAGCGCCCGTGCAGGATCAGCCAGTGATGGGCGTGGCTCTTATAGTGATCCGGCACGATCTTCTCGAGCGCCACCTCCACCGCCACCACATCCTTGCCCGGCGCCAGCCCGGTGCGGTTGGAGACGCGGAAGATGTGGGTGTCCACGGCGATGGTCGGCTCGCCGAACGCCACGTTCAACACCACATTGGCGGTCTTGCGCCCGACACCGGGCAATTCTTCCAGCGCGGCGCGATCCTTCGGCACCTGGCCGCCATGCTTCTCGACCAGGATCTTGGCCGCCGCGATGACGTTCCTGGCCTTGCCGCGATACAGCCCGATGGTCTTGATGTGTTCGATCAGGCCGGCTTCACCCAGCGCCAGCATGGCTTCGGGTGTTTTTACCTTCTTGAACAGGGCTTCCGTCGCTTTGTTCACGCCCTTGTCCGTCGCTTGCGCCGACAGCGCCACCGCCACCACCAGGGTGTAAGGATTGACGTAGTTGAGTTCGGTCTTGGGCTCGGGATCCAGCTTCTTCAGCCGCGCGAAAAACCCTTCAGCTTCCGCAGCGCTGAATTTCTTCACAGGCCGAGCACGTCCGTCATGCTGTAAAGACCAGGCTTCTTGCCATGGCCCCAGCGCGCCGCGGTCAGCGCGCCATGGGCAAAGATGGAACGGTCTTCCGCCGAATGGGACAGGGTGATGCGCTCGCCGGTGCCGGCGAAGATTACCGAATGCTCGCCCACCACGGAGCCGCCGCGCAGGGTGGCAAAGCCGATATCGCCGTCCTTGCGTGGCCCCGTATGGCCGTCGCGCGACTTGACCCAGTTCTTCTCCAGCACAGTGCCGCGGCCCTTGGCGGCGGCGTTGCCCAGCAGCAGCGCGGTGCCGGACGGCGCATCCACCTTGTTGCGGTGGTGCATTTCCAGCACCTCGATATCGTAATCGGGCAGGGACCGGGCGGCGCGTTCCGCCAGCGCCGCCAGCAGGTTCACGCCCATGCTCATATTGCCGGACTTCACGATCACGGCATGACGGGCAGCGGCCTGGACGCGCGCCTCGGCCTTGGCATCAAAGCCGGTGGTGCCGATGACATGGACGATGCGCGCCTGGGCCGCCAGGTCCGCCAGCATGGTGGATACCATCGGCGTGGTGAAATCCACCACGGCCTGGGCATGCGCCAGCAGCGGCAGGGGATCGGCGGTCAGCTTGATGCCGTTGGGCTGCATGCCGGCCAGCGTTCCGCTGTCCAGCCCCAGATTGGGATGGCCTTCCATTTCCAGCGCGCCGCACAGGGTCATGCCGTTGCCCTGCGCGATCTCGCGAATGAGCGTGCGTCCCATGCGGCCGGATGCGCCGGTCACGACGATCTTGAGTTCAGACATGACGTCCCCTCTTGGACCCCAAACTACACTTGAGTATCGACGCTTCCGGTCTGGGCGGGCAGTTCTTTTTTTGCAACCGTGACCATGGCGGGGCGCAGGAGCCGCTCGCCGATCATGAAGCCGGACTGCACCACATCCACGATCGAGCCAGGGGCTTTGCCGGCCGCCGGCACTTCGGCGATGGCCTGATGCAGGTTGGGATCAAACTTGCCGTCGCTGGTATCGATCTGCTTGACGCCATAACGCTCAAGCGCCTGGATCAGCTGGCGGTCGGTGGCTTCCACGCCGTCCAACACCGCCTGGACCTGCGGGTCGGCGGCGGCGCGCACTTCGGCGGGCACCGCGGCCAAAGCGCGGGCGAAATTGTCGGCGATGCCCACCATGTCGCGCGCAAACTTGGTCACGGCATACACGCCTGCCTCGGCCTTTTCTTTGTCGGCGCGTCGGCGGATATTCTCCACCTCGGCCAGGGCGCGCAGGCGCTGGTCCTTGAGGGATGCCACCTCTTCCTGCAGCGCCGCCAGCACCGCGAACTCGGCGGCATGGGGGTTTTCGGAATCGGGCAATTGCATGGATTCAGGTTCGTCAGTCATCACAGTCTTCCTTGAAGGCGCGTTCTTAAGACTTAAGCGAGCAATCGTCCAATGACTTTGGCGGTATGGTCCACCATGGGGATGATGCGGCCGTAATTCAGCCTTGTGGGCCCCAAAACCCCGATCACCCCCACGATCTTGCCCTGGGCATTGGCATAGGGAGCGGCCACGATTGAGGAACCGGACAGCGAAAACAGCCGGTTCTCCGAGCCGATGAAGATGCGCACCCCCGCGCCGTCCTTGGCCAGTTCCAGAAGCTGGATCAGGTCGGCCTTGCGCTCGATATCCTCGAACAGGGTGCGGATGCGGTCCAGGTCGGCCTGCCCCTCCAATTTCTCGTCCAGCAGGTTCGCGGCGCCGCGCACGATCAGCACTTTTTCGGGACCGGCCAGGGTGGCAAGCCCTGCGGCCACCACCTTGGCGGTCAGGGTGTCCAGCTCGCGCTTTTCGCCGTCCAGCTCGGCCAGGATCTCGTCGCGGGCAAGGTCGATGGTGCGGCCGCGCAGCCGCGCGCCCAGGTAATTGCTGGCTTCCTGCATGGCCGAAGGCGGCAGTCCGGCGGGCGTGTCGATGACGCGGTTTTCCACCTGGCCGTCTTCGCTGACCATGATGACCATCGCCTTGCCCGGTGCGACGGCGACGAATTCCACATGCTTGAGAGGGCTGTCCTGCTTGGCGGTAATCATCAGGCCGGCGCAGCGCGACAGGCCCGCCAGCGATTGGGTGGCCTGGGTCAGCATGTCTTCGATGCGCTGGCCGCTGCCCGACATGCGCGCCTCGATGGCGATGCGCTCGTCGGGCGCCAGCTCGCCGATTTCCAGCAGCCCGTCGACGAACAGGCGCAGGCCTTTTTCGGTGGGCACGCGGCCGGCACTGGTGTGGGGTGCGTACAGCAGACCCATGGATTCTAAGTCCGCCATCACATTGCGGATCGAGGCCGGGGACAGGGTCAAAGGCAGCCGCTGGGACAGGGTGCGCGAGCCCACCGGCTCGCCCGAAGCCAGAAAGGCTTCCACCAGATGGCGAAAGACCTCCCGGGGCCGGTCGGTAAAGCCTTGCGGCATCAGGAAGGGGGAGCGGGTTTCAAGGCTCAAGCTATTGAAAGTCCTGACAATTCTGTAATCGGTTGCGCAGCGGGGACGGCTGCCTGTAGGTAACGCCTCAACTTAGCAGACCCATATATGAGGCTCCATGCGCCCTTCCAACCGCGCCTTCGACCAGATGCGCGCCGTTTCCCTGACCCCCGGCTTTTCCCGTCATGCCGAGGGCTCCTGCCTGGTCAAGTTCGGCGACACCCATGTGCTGGTCACCGCCAGTCTGGAGGAAAAGGCGCCGCCTTTTTTGAAGGGCTCGGGCAAGGGCTGGGTGACGGCCGAATACGGCATGCTGCCGCGCTCCACCCCTGACCGCATGCGCCGCGAAGCGGCCGCCGGCAAGCAGTCGGGCCGCACCCAGGAAATCCAGCGGCTGGTCGGCCGCAGCTTGCGCGCCATCTGCGACTTGTCGGCGCTGGGTGAACGCCAGATCACACTAGACTGCGACGTGCTGCAGGCCGATGGCGGCACCCGCACCGCCGCCATCACCGGCGGCTTTGTGGCGCTCAGCCAGTGCGTCGCCTTCATGAAGAAGATCGGCATGGTGAGTGCGCCGG
>CANBZE010000088.1 GCA_947373775.1 Alphaproteobacteria bacterium | reverse complement strand
GCTGGTCCATGCCGGCCGCCGTGTTCAGTTCGCCGGTGTCCGCCGCATGCAGCAGTTCTGCATCGGGTGTGGTGTCCCAAATCAGATAGCTAAGGCGGGCGGCGCGGCTGTACGGCTCCAGCCGGAGCGCCTTGCCGCCGATCGCCAATTCCTTGCGAAACAGGAAATTGGGCGACTGCAGCATTTGCGCCAGGCCGTAGCGCAATCCACCATAGAAGTCGCCTGATGACCTGGTCATGGCACGGGCCAGGTTCACCCGCGCCTGGCGTTCATCCGCTGTCAACGGACGGCGGAACAGCATGAAGCCATAGTGGCTGAAGAATTCACCGGCGCATGCATCGTCCGGGGCCTTGGCAGACCTGGGGGAACAGGACACCAGCCTGCCCCGATGCGCCTCATCCGTGGCCTGGATGGCGATACTGTCGGCCATCTTGGAAAAGGATTCAAAGCCCGCCGGCGTGACGGACAGGACCGCGGTACTGGTCGCCACCAGGCCGCTGATCCGAATTTGCGGCTCGAACATGCCTTGAACGAGGATATCCTTGCCAAAAATATCGGCGATGGAATTGCGGTATTCCTGCTCGGAAAGTCGGCGCAGCTTTACCACCTGATTGCTGCCCGCGGTCCAGGCGGGCGCGCTGGCGCAAGTGATGCCAATCAGGAACACAGCGAGAGCGGCCGTGTTGCGCATGCGTCCTCCCATTGGCGCCGGCTTTATCCCCAGCAGATCGCCACCTGCGAATATTAGGCCCTGGAGGGGCGCAATAATAGGGCCTGGCTTTGCGGGAAGAATTGCCTCCCGGGGGCCACTCCAACTAGTCTCAATCGCTGAAAGCGCCCGGCATAAGGGTGCGAAGGGGAGACAGAATGGATCGACGCGAATTTATGCAGGCGGCTGCCGTGGGAGCGGCTGCGGTTGGCGCGGGCGCGACAGGCGCCGCGGTCCAGAATTCTTCCGTCCCCATCATCGACACCCATGTGCATCTGTACGATCCCACGCGCCCGCAAGGCATACCGTGGCCGGGGCCAGAGCAACCGGCCAGCATCTATCGCCGCTTCTTGCCTGAGGACTACGCCAGGATCGCTGAACCCCATGGTGTGGTCGGCGCGATCGAGACGGAATGCAGTCCCTGGATCGAAGACAATTACTGGGTGATGGATGTATCGAAGAACGAGCCCATCATGGTTGGCGAAGTGGGCGACCTGCTTCTGGGCCACCCCGATTACCGCGAACACCTCGCCCGGCTGCACAAGAACCCGCTCTACGTGGGCATCCGTGTCTCCAATCTCTGGGGCCGAAATGTGGAGGAGTTGCTCAAGAAGCCGCAGGTCTGGGATGACCTCAAGGCGCTGTCCGACGCGGGGTTGACGATGGACTTTGGCGGCGGTTCGCGCGAAGTGCGCCAGCTGCTCCAGATCACTGATCGGATTCCTGACCTGCGGGTCGTGATCAACCACCTGCCCGGTGCGCGGGTCCCCGATGATCCCGCCGAGCGAGCCACTTGGCAAAAGAACACGCAGGAGCTGGCAAAGCGTCCGCATATCTACGTGAAGTTTTCCGAAATCTTCCAGCGCGTGGATGCGCGCGACCGCCGAGTGCAGACGGGCGGACGCATTCCAAAGGACCTCGCTTTCTACAAGCCGCGCCTGGACGAAATCTATGAGACTTTCGGGCCTGACAGGCTGATGTTCGCCAGCGACTGGACCAACAGCGAGCCGATGAGTACTTTTGGCGAACTTGTGGCGCTGGACCATGAATATTTTGCGCCCAAGGGACGCGAGGTGATGGAGAAGGTCTTCTGGAAGAATTCGCTGGCGGCCTATCGCTGGAAAAAGCGTCGCGCCAACCAGCCCAGCCTCGCCTGATCGGCCAAAATAAGAAGAAGGTGCCACCGCCCATGATGAAGCACATCGCCGGCGCCGTGATTGTCGCAGCCCTATGGGCTTCGCCCGCCATGGCGCAGTTTTCCGCCCCTCCCAAGCAGTTCGACAGCATGTGCGAGGGCTGTCATGGCGAAGGTGGCGCCGGCGGCGACCGGGCACCTGCCCTGATGAACAACATCACCCTGCGCCCCATGACCGAGGCGCAGATTCGCGATCTGATCAAAAGTGGCACCCCTGGCGGCATGCCGGCCTTCAACAACCTGCCGGACAGCGATCTCCGAGAACTGGCGGCGTGGCTGCGCTCTCTCAATCAGTCCGCCTTCGACACCAAACCTGCCGGCAATGTGGCGGCGGGCGAGGCGTTCTTCTTCAGCAACGGCCAATGCGCCGGCTGTCACATGGTTCAGGGGCACGGCAAGGCGGGCGGGCCTGACCTGTCCGCCATCGGCCGCCGCGCCACCGTGCGCGAGCTGGAGTTGGTGCTGGAAAATCCCACATCCCAGATGGGCATTCACACCACGGCAAGCTGCCCGCGCTGGGCCTTCTGCCCCGATGACGGCTGGCGCGTCGTCAATGTGACGATGCGCGACGGCAGCACCGTGCGTGGGTTTGCGCGCGGCCGGGCTGAACATGACCTGGAGCTGCAGACCCTGGACGGACACCTGCTTTTCCTGACCGACAAACAATATGCGCAGATCGTACCGGAGAAGAATTCCATTATGCCGCCCTTCAAAGGCAGTGTGCAGGAGCGCCGCGACCTGATTGCCTATCTCGCCAGCCTGGGCGGGGGCACAAAGTCCGCGCCGAAGGGCGGGATGGAAGAGAAGGTCCCCGCTGAAGCCATGGACGCGATCCTCAAGCCAATGCCGGGCGAGTGGCTGACCTATAACGGTGTCCTTGGCGGCAATCGTCACAGTCCGCTGGGCCAGATCAACACCGGCAATGTCGACAGGCTGCAGATGGAATGGGTCTATTCCCTGGAAGCGCCCAATCTGGAGACCACGCCCATTGTCGTGGATGGCGTCATGTACGTCACATCGGCGGACAAGGTCTGCGCTCTTGGCGCCGGCACCGGCCGTCAACTTTGGTGCTTCGCCTATACCCAGCCCACCGCCGATGGCCGCCGCCGCAATCCGGGGGCGATGAATCGCGGCGTGGCGATCCTGGGTGACCGGGTATTCTTTGCCACTACCGATGCGCATCTCATCTGCCTGAACCGGTTGACCGGCGGCCTGATGTGGGACGTCAACATGCCCCAGACGAAGGGGGCCTTTGGTTCCAGCTCGGCTCCCATGGTGGTGGGCGATCTGGTCATTGCCGGCGTCAGTGGCGGCGACAGCCCCTTGCTCGGCTTCCTGGTGGCTTACAAAGCCACCACGGGCCAAGAGGCGTGGCGCTTCCACACCGTGCCGCGGCCCGGCGAACCCGGCTCCGAAACCTGGAAAGGTACCGCCATCGGAATCGGCGGCGGCGCCACCTGGCTGACCGGATCGTATGATGCCCAAACCGGCACGCTTTATTGGACGGTCGGCAATCCGTTTCCCGCCACAGATGCGGCCGAGCGTGGCGGCGAGAACCTCTACACCAATTGCGTGATCGCGCTGGATGTGAAGACCGGCAAGCTGAAATGGTATTACCAGTTCACGCCTCACGATCTGCACGACTGGGACGCGACCGAGCCGGTGCTGCTGGTCGATGCCGATTATGGCGGCCGTCCGCGCAAGCTGCTGCTGCAGGCCAACCGCAACGGCTTCATGTTCGTGCTCGACCGGATCACGGGCGAATTTCTGATGGCCAAACCCTTTGTCCGGAAAATGAACTGGTCCAGCGGCTATGGCGCCGACGGCAAGCCGCGTTTGCTGCCCGGCAACGATGTAACGCCAGCCGGCGTCAAGGGATGCCCGTCGGTGCGGGGCGCCACGAACTGGTACGCGACCTCCTTCAGTCCCGATACAAAGCTGTTCTATGTGATGGCGGTGGAAGACTGCAGCATCTACCGGCAGACTTCCAAGGAGAGCCAGGGCTATGAAGGCGTGCGCGATCCCAATGATCCGGGCCTGAAATATCTCCGGGCGCTGGACATCCAGACCGGAAAGACGGTGTGGGAGATTCCGCAGGAGGGACCGCAGGAGGCAAATTATTCCGGTGTCTTGAGCACCGCCGGCGGCCTGGTGTTCTATGGCGAGACCGGCGGCGGGTTTGCCGCGGTCGATGCCAAAAGCGGAAAGACACTATGGACAGTCCATGGCAATCAGCCCTGGCGTGGATGTCCGATGACCTACATGCTGAACGGGCGCCAGTATGTTGCCGTGGCGTCCGGCAGCAACATTTTGACCTTCGCGCTAAAGTAAAGCAGCCGTAAGATGTTCGGGCGAGTCGTGGGTAGTAGCGCGGGAAGCGCCTGGCCCGGCCAAGTGGAAAACTCTTGCTCCCCAAAGGGCTGGCAAGGAATGCCGGCGGACGGTACTTCCGCCATCTACCCCAACCTTCACCGCGCCAGCGGATCAGGTCGCAGCTGGAAATGCACGATCTTGCTGGTCGTGCCTTTGCCGCCCTCCATGTGGTGCGGGGTGCGGGTCGCGTAGGTTGACCATAGGCCCTTGCCCTTCCATCCCTTGCCCGGATCATCAATCCGCCCATCCAGACCTTTGGCATAATAGCCCATGGGATAAGGCACGCGCAGGGTGACGAACTTACCGTCCTTCAGGGCCAGCAGGGCATCCGAAGCATTGCCGGTGGCGATTGGAATGTCGTTTCCCAACCCGAACGTATCGTGCTGGTCCACCCAGGCGTAATAGCTGGCTTCGGCACTGCCGGGGCTGTTCACATTCTTGAACTGCGGCCCGGGAAAAGGATAAAGCGTCCAACCTTCTGGACAGTGATTTCCGGTTGCCTTGGGTCCGTTCAGCGGGCCGGTGCATTTGCGCCGGTCGAAGCTGGCAAACTGGCCGCTTGCCAGCGGCATCCACACCACGCCCTTGCGATCTATATCCATACCGCGCGGGGAATAGCCTTTGATCGGCGCTTTGGCATCTTCAAACGGCACATAGAAGATCTCCGACACCGCGGTCTCAGGCGGATTTTTTCCCGGCACAAGACGCATCACGCCCCCTGGATAGCCGATGAAGGAGCCCCACACGGAATTGTCGTTGGGATCAACCGCCACTGCGTAAAAGCCGGCCCGCACCCGCATGTCCTTGGCCGGATCCTGCGGCTGGCCTGGCTCGGTATAATCGCCGCGCTTGCCGTCGCCATTGGTATCGAGGATCAGCGCCGTCCAGCCCTGCGATTTCTGTTCGTCACCAGTCGCCAGATACGTCTTGGTATTCAGCCAGCCCACAACATCGCCACCGCCGCTTGTCCAAAGCGTGTTGTCGCCGTCATAGGCGAAGTTCAAATGATGCGTGCTGAAGCAAGTGTCGATCAATGAGAATTTCCTGGTTGCCGGATCGTACATCGCCAGATTTCGCCCGGTGGTCTGGGTGGGAAATGCCCTGGCGGAGGGATGCGACGAACCTGCCCGGCAGAAGGCCGGCGTTTCGGAGGCGCGGATGCGCGATGTCAGCCATACCCTGCCCTTATCGTCGAACATCGGGTTGTGAATGTTGGTCCGGCTGTCCCAGATGGGCGTGTTGCCCCAATAGGGTGATGGCGCAGCAATGACATTGTCCTTTGTGGTCGGCGTATTTTTATCGCGGGCGGGCGCCTTGACCTTGGCCGCGACGTTTCGCACGGGGTCCAGCACGGGAATGAAATCGGAGCTTTCTTCCGGCGATCCAAAAAGCGGCCCGCCGGCATTGACCCGGGGATTGCGCTTGTCGGTGGCGACTTCGTCATGGAGATAGGCGGTTGGGCTGTGCCAGTCCCACAAGGTGACAACGATATTGCGCTCCACGCCCTGTGGCCGCGGCGGCTTGGCGAAAGGCAGTTCGCCCGCCTTGACGCGGTCGGTCCAGTCGCCGAACAGCGCCAGCGCCCGCTGGGTGTCCACCCGGCCGATGCTGCCGATCATGGAGGTTCCGGCCTGGCCGACCTGGATGCGGTGTTCCCAAGCGTCCCTGGACGTCTTGAATTTTCCAAGTGCCGGCTGATAGAGACGCGTGGCCGCATCGCCCAGCTGGTGGCAAGTGTAGCAGCCGTCGGTCTTCACCACGTCGAGCCACTGACCCTGGCTTTTCATCTTGGGATCCATGCCATTGCCTTGCGGCTTTGGGCCGGTGCCAGGGAATTCGTTCTCCGCTGGAATGCCCAGCATGGCGTACCAGTAAAGCGCGGGATAATAATGCGCCGCCGCGGCTTCGCTGGGCGCAGTGACCGCCTTTAGCGATAGCGACTTGCCAGGCATGGCAGCGACTTTGGGGGAATCAACCAGGCCATAGCCCCTTACCCAAACGGAATAGTTGGCGCGCGGCAGGTCGGGGATCAGGAAACGCCCTTGATCGTCGGTCACCACGATTTTCGCGTATTTTGTAGGGAGGTCCCTGGTCTCCGCGATCACCCAGACGCCGGCTTCAGGGCCCTTCGGGCCGTTTACCGTGCCGCCAATGTCGTCGCTGTCAATCGATGGCGCGTTCTGCGCGGTGCCCGGTGCTGTAGCAAACCAAAGTGCGGCAGTTATGCCCGCGACGAATACTCCACCCACGCCAATTATCTTTCTCATGTCCGGTCTCCAGCATGAGTTTCTCGGCCCAAAAATGCCGCGCCAAATCCTACCACTTTCCCCCTTGGGCCCCAAAAAGGGACGCAAACGCCTGTTATCGCTCGCCTAGCCGGGGCGCTGCCCGAACAGCAGCGAGACATTGATCCGCTTGTTCAGGAAGCCTTCACGGAAGCGGCAGTCGCTGGTCTTGTGAAAGAGGTCGGACCTGAAGATCACGGCGCGGTTGGCGCGATGAGGCACACGGGTCAGGCGCGCGCCCAAACGTTCCAGAAAATCTCGCGCCAGCGCCTCGTCGCCATTGTAGCGGCGCATTTCCTCGCCGGGCGGCGCGCTGAGGTCCCAGATATCCATGCCGCCGCTTTCGGGGTCCAGGTTGGCCTCGTCCGGCGCAATGTAAAAATTCACGTTCACGGCCGAATTGTCGGCATGAATGTTGGTGCCGGTGGACAGGGCGCTGTCATATTTGAAGGCGCCCAGATAGCGGAAGGCATGCATGCCGATGATCTGCGGGAAGGTCGTGCGGATTTCCTCCGCAATCTGCGCCATCAGTGGACAGGCCAGCCCGTCTTCCGGCGTCGCGCCGATATAGCCGGCATCATAATTTCGGCGCCAGATGGTCGAACCGGCGCAGTAGCGGCGCAGCTTCTCCAGCGCCGGCGGGGTGAGAAAATTGTCGATCACGACCATTTTCGGATGACCGTCCTGCCACCGCTGTACCAGTTCGGGTGTCGCGTTGGCCGGATTGACGGCTGGGCCGGACAGGCGCGCACCGTCTTCCAG
>CANBZE010000087.1 GCA_947373775.1 Alphaproteobacteria bacterium | reverse complement strand
GGCATGTACCAGGAGGCATCCACCACCCGCACTTCGCCCAGATGCGCCGCCAGCCACTCGGTGGACACCAGATTGTTCATGCAAAAGGGACCTTGATGGCAGCGCGCTGGTCCACCAGCCAGGGCGGGCATGGCAGGCCCTTCTCGCGCAGAAAGACCGGATTGAACAGCTTGGATTGGTATCTATTGCCATAATCGCACAGCACGGTGACGATGGTGTGGCCGGGGCCCATGTCCTTGGCCATGCGGATGGCGGCGGCGACGTTGATGCCGGTGGAGCCGCCCATGCACAGGCCTTCATGCTCCAGCAGGTCGAATACCACCGGCAGGGCTTCTTCGTCGGGAATCTGATAGGCATCGTCGAACGGCGCGCCTTCCAGATTGGCGGTGACGCGGCCCTGGCCGATGCCTTCGGTGATCGAGCTGCCATGGCTTTCCAGCTTGCCGGTCTTGATCCAGCTGTAGATCGCAGCCCCCATCGGATCGGCGGCGGCGATGCGGATATTCTTGTTGCGCGATTTCAGCGCGATGGCGACGCCGCCCAATGTTCCGCCGCTGCCCACCGCGCAGGTGAAGCCGTGGATCTTGCCGCCGGTCTGGTCCCATATCTCCGGGCCGGTGCCCTCGAGATGGGCCTGGCGGTTGGCGACATTGTCGAACTGGTTGGCCCAGATGGCGCCGTTCGGCTCGCTCTTGGCCAACTGATCCGCCAACCGTCCGGACAGCTTCACGTAATTGTTGGGGTCCTTGTACGACACGGCAGGGACTTCGATCAGTTCGGCGCCCAGCAAGCGCAGCGCGTCTTTCTTTTCCTGGCTTTGGGTGTCGGGGATCACGATGACGGTCTTGAAGCCAAGCGCGTTGGCGACAGTGGCCAGACCAATGCCGGTATTGCCGGCGGTGCCTTCCACAATGGTGCCGCCAGGGCGCAACGTGCCGCGCCGGACGGCATCCTGAATGATGAACAAAGCGGCGCGGTCCTTCACCGACTGGCCGGGGTTGAGGAATTCTGCCTTGCCCAGAATCTCGCAACCGGTCGCTTCGGACGCCTGGCGCAGGCGGATCAGGGGCGTGTTGCCGATGGCGGCGATGACGTCTTTTTTGATCTGTTCGGGCATGGGCGGAACCTAGACGCGGGAGGTTATCCCTTCAAGGCTCGGAAGGCCTTGAGGGCGCGCATCCGGCCTGCGGCCAAATCCACAATGGGCTGCGGGTAATTGGCGGGCGGCTGTGGCGCTTCCCAGGGATTATGGACGAACCTGTCCGGCACATCGTTCAACTCCGGGACAAAGCGCCGGACATAGGCGCCCCTGGGATCGAACTTCTTGCCCTGAAGTACAGGATTGAAGATGCGGAAAAACGGCGCGGCATCGGCACCGCAGCCCGCCACCCATTGCCAGTTGGCGCTGTT
Organism: Alphaproteobacteria bacterium; assembly: GCA_947373775.1. Next base: position 5,917 of record CANBZE010000087.1, on the reverse strand, counting down.
GCTGGCCAGGTCCGCATCCACCAGCGCATCCCAGAACCAGCGCTCCCCGTCGCGCCAGTGAATGCCCAGATGCTTGATCAGCAGGCTGGCCGCGATCATCCGCACCCGGTTGTGCATCCAGCCCGTCTGCCACAGCTGGCGCATGCCGGCATCGACGATGGGGATGCCGGTCTGCCCTTGCGTCCAGGCGCGAAAATCCTTGTCGCTCTTACGCCATTGGAATTTGGCGAAACGCGTGTCCAGCGGCTGGGTGGGAAGCCGCGGATTGTGGAACAGAAGCTGGGCGCAGAATTCCCGCCAACCCAGTTCCTTCAGGAAGGTCTCGCTGCCATGGCTATGACTGCGCACGTGAACCGCATGCCAGATCTGGCGCGGCGAAATCTCGCCCCAATGCAGATGCGGCGACAGGCGCGAAGTCCCGTCGCGATCCGGCAAATCGCGGGCGGTGCCATAGTCGCCGATATCACCTAAGAAATCATACAGCGCCTCGTGTGCGGCCTTCTCGCCCGGCGTCCAGTCAAAGCCTTTCGCCCAGTTGGGATTGGCGGGCAAGAGCGTCCAGTCTTTCAGCTTGTCGCTTTCGACCTTATGATGACGCAACTTGCCCGGGGCAGGGAGCGGTTTGTCCACCTCCAGCGCGCGCATGCTTTTCCAGAACGGGGTGAAGACCCGGAACGGTTTTTCACCTGTCTTGGTCTTCAGCGCCCAGGGCTCGTGCAGCAGCGCGCCATTGAAGCTTTGCACCGTCACGCCGCCATCCGTCAGTTCGGCCTTGAGCGCCTTGTCGCGTTCCACGGCGAAAGGTTCATAACATCGGTTCCACAATACCGTGTCCGCGCCCGTATCCTTTGCCAGTGATTTTACGATTTTTGCGCCATCGCCCCGCCGCAGCACAAGTTTGCCATCCAGCGACTTGTCCAGCGATGCCAGCGAATGGTGCAGCCACCAGCGCGAAGCGCCGCCCCATGTCCAGTCCCCCGGCGCGTGATCATCCAGCACGAACAGGCAGATCAGCGGAGCGCCGCTCACAGCCGCCGCGCGCAACGCCGGATTGTCGGCCAGGCGCAAGTCCTGGCGGAACCAGACAATGACGGGTTTCACTTGCGCGCCAGTTTCGCGCAATCGGCGTGCCTAAAGCAGGTCGTCACATGGTCATTGACCATGCCCACCGCCTGGGCGAAGGCGTAGACAATCACCGGCCCGCAGAAATTGAAGCCGCGCTGTTTCAGTTCCTTCGCCAAACCTTCGCTCATCTCGGTCTGGGCCGGGACTTGTCCGCGGCCTTTGAACTGGTTGATCTGCGGCTTGCCGCCGACATGCTTCCAGATCAGGTCGTGGAAGCCGCCCGGTTCCTTTTCCTCGATCTCCTGCCACAGCCTGGCGCCCTTGATGGCGGCCTCGATCTTGGCGCGGCTTCGGATGATGCCTTCGTTCTTCAAAAGCCGATCTATATCGCGTGTGCCATAGCGGGCGATCTTTTCCGGCGCGAAATCATGGAAGGCTTTGCGGAAATTTTCCCGTTTGCGCAGGATGGTGATCCAGCTCAACCCCGCCTGGAATCCGTCCAGCACCAGCTTCTCATAAAGCGCGCGGGGGTCATGTTCGGGCACGCCCCATTCACTGTCGTGATAGGACAGATAGAGCGGGTCTTCGCCCGGCCAGTGGCAACGGGTCTTTTTAGCAGCCATTCAACTCTTTTAATGGTCGCGCGGCGTCGCCACAACGCTGTCGCTAAGCGACCGCTAGGCGCTGCCCGACGCTCCGGCGAGCCATGCCGGCTTGGTCAAGGCAACCAGATTTTCACCAATCCGGACATCGCCGCTGGTTTCCTCCAGCCGGTCCAGCCGTACCAAAGCGAACCCCGACGCGCCGTGCACCGAAACCAGTTCGCCGATCTCGACGCCGCCGCGCGTCACGCTTGCGCCGGTCGCGGGCAGGGGCGCGTCCGCCGTAACGGTCAGGATGCGCTTGCGCGAGGTGGCACGGTGTTTCATCCGCGAGGTCAGCTCCTGGCCGACATAGCAGCCCTTGGTGAAGGACACACCGTTCAACTCGTCCAGCCCCGCGTCCAGCGCGAAGATCTTTTCGAATCCGAAGTCCGCGCCTTCCGGCACCCCAAGCGCGATCCGCTGTCCGTGATAGAAACGGGGACCGGGGAGATTTGCCGGCATTTCGGCGCGTGCCCCGATGCTGCGCCGGCCAAGCGCCGCAAGGCGCGGATCGGTGAAGGTGATGGCGCGGTCGGCGTAAGGTGTGGCCCGGTTGTCGGGATGGCCCGCCAGGCTGACATAAACGCCCAGCGGCGCGCGCAGCTCGATATCCACCTTGGCGCGCAGCCGATACAGCTTCAGCTTCTTGAGAAGGGCCTCGGCGCCATCCTTGGCCACGTCCAGCAGCAGCGCGCCGTCGCCCTCGGTCACCAGGAAGTCGAACAGGATCTTGCCCTGGGGCGACAGCAGGGCTGTGTACAAACCGCTGCCCGGGGCCAGTCCGCCGATCACGTCATTGGTGACCAGGCCTTGCAGAAATCCCCGCGCCTGCGGCCCCGAAATGGCCAGAACGGCGCGGTCGTCCAGAATGCCAGGTTCCATCCTTCACAATTAGGGGCCCCGGGCGCGGTTGCCAAGGGCGGGAGGCTGGGCTAACTGCCTTGTCCTATGAGGGAAAGTTTCGATCTGCTGGTCCGGGGCGGCACCGTGGCCACCCCCAATGGTATTGCCCCTGCGGATGTGGGGGTCATCGGCGGTCGCATCGCCGCCATCGGTTCCCTGGGCGGCGCCAAGGCGGCCGAGGTGTTCGACGCCAAGGGACTGCATGTGCTGCCCGGGGTGATGGACACTCAGGTGCATTTCCGCGAACCGGGCAATGCCCACAAGGAAGACCTGGCCAGCGGCAGCCTGGCGGCCATCCTGGGCGGCGTTACCTCCGTGTTCGAAATGCCCAACACGGTGCCCCCCACCACCACCCGCGCGGCCATCGAAGACAAGCTGGCACGCGCCAGGGGCCGCATGCATTGCGACCACGCTTTCTATGTCGGCGCTACGCCGCAGAATATCGGCGCGCTGGCCGAACTGGAGCAGATGCCGGGCGTGTGCGGCATCAAGGCGTTCCTGGGCTCCTCCACCGGCACCTTGCTGCTCAACAAGTCTGAAGACATTTTGGCGATGCTCAAGGCCGGCAAGCGCCGCGTCGCGGTCCATTCCGAAGACGAAGACCGCATGATTGCGCGCAAACATCTTGCCGAACGCGGCAAGCCGCAAACCCATCCGGTCTGGCGTGACGCGGAAGCGGCGCGCATGTCCACTGAGCGGGTGCTGGGCCTGGCCAAGCAGGCAGGCCGGCGCCTGCATGTGCTGCACATCACCACGAGCGATGAGATTCCGCTGCTGGCGGCGGCCAAGGATTTTTCCACCGCCGAGACCACGCCGCAGCATCTCACTCTGTCAGCGCCCGAATGTTACGAGCGCTTGGGCACCTATGCCCAGATGAACCCACCGATCCGCGATGAAAGCCACCGGTTGGCGCTGTGGGACGCGGTGCGCAGCGGGGTGATCGACGTGATCGGCTCCGATCATGCGCCGCACACGCGGGAGGAAAAAGACAAAGAATATCCCGACACGCCTTCGGGCATGCCCGGCGTGCAGACCCTGGCGACGATCCTTTTGGACCATGTCAGTAAGGGTAATCTGACGTTGGAGCGGTTCATCGATCTGACCGCTTCCAGCCCGCAGCGCATCTTCGGCATCACCGGCAAGGGCCGCATCGCGCTGGGCTATGACGCCGACTTTACCATCGTCGACATGAACCTCACCCGCACCATCGAGAACAAGTGGATCGCCTCCACCTGCGGCTGGACACCGTTCGACGGCATGAAGACCAAGGGCTGGCCGGTCGCCACCATCCTGCGCGGCCGCGCCGTGATGCGCGACTTTGCCGCCACCGGCGCAGCGGCAGGTCAGCGGGTGCGCTTCGTGGACACGCTGGAACCGGCATGACCGTCCTCTACCTGATTTTGTCGGGGGTGTTGATGGGCCTGGTCGCCGCCGTGCCGATCGGCCCGGTCAACCTGATCTGCATTCGCCGCACCTTCGCCTTCGGTCCGGTCAACGGCTTCGTCTCAGGCATGGGCGCCGCGCTGGGCGACGGGCTGTTCGCGGCCATCATGGGTTTCGGTCTGACCTGGATCGCCCAGATGATCGAGGGCTATGCCACCATCATCGAACTGATAGGCGGCGCATTGATGGTGTGGATGGGCTTTCGCACCTTCGGGGCGCCGCCCGTGCCGCGCTGCCTGGAGGACAAGCCCGACAATGTAGGCACCAACTTGTTCCGCGCCATCATTTCCACGTTCGCACTGACCGTGACCAACCCGGTCACCTTGCTGTCCTTTGGCGTGATGTTCGCCGGCCTGGGCGGATTGGCGGGCGGGGCCGGAGATTACGGCGATGCCGGCTTCGTGGTGGCCGGAGTGGTGGGCGGTTCGGCTGGCTGGTGGCTGGCCCTGACCACGATAATCGGCCTGTTCCACGCAAAGATCGACGAAAAGGCCATGCGGATCATCAACCAGACCTGCGGCGTGCTGGTCATGGTCTGCGGTCTTGTGGTTCTGTGTCACCTGGCCCTGAAACATGCCGGCATCACCCTGGGGTAATCCGGCTTATTTTCGCCGGAAAGCCGGGGTTTAAGGGATCAGGCCTCCGCGCTAGGATGGGCGTCCTACGGAGAATGTGATGAAGCGTATTTTCGCCGTCCTGATCTTTATCGTGCCGCTGGTCCTGCCGGCGGCCGCGCCGGCTCAGCCGGCGCCCACCACCGTTCTTGCCGGTCCGGCGGGCGACGCGCTGAGCATCGAGAACAACCAGCGCTACCTGGCCGAGAACGCCAAGAAGAAGGGCGTGATCAACCGTCCCAGCGGGCTTCAGTTCCGCATCATCCAGAACGGTTATGGCAAGCGGCCCACTTCCACCGACACGGTGAAGGTCTATTACACCGGCACCCTGATCAATCATGTGATCTTCGACGGCACCTCGCCGGGGCTTCCCGCCTCCTTCAAGCTCAACAGCGTGATCCCCGGCTGGATCGAGGCGATGCAGCTGATGCGCGAAGGCGATCACTGGCTGCTGACCATTCCGCCCAACCTGGGCTATGGCGTGCGGGGCTCGCCCGATGGCGGCAAGGCGGTTCCGCCCAACCAGGTGCTGATCTTCGATATCCGGCTGCTGGAAACCACGCCGCAGGCCAGGCGCGGTGAGAAGGGCTACATTCCCGATCCCGGCGACAAGGACGAGCAGTAACGCAGGTGCGCGGATATCTTTCGCGGCTATGGACGGCGCGGCACCTGGGCGGCGGCAAGATTCGCATCGCCGTTGCGCTGGCGATGGTGGTGGGCGCCAGCGTGCTGTTCTGGACCAGCCGCGATTACAGCGTGGCGGCGCCGGAATGGGACGGGCAGGTGCGCGGCATCGCCTACAGCCCCAGCCACCAATTCAGCGTCCGCGATACCAGGAACGTCACGCCGGAACATATCAGCCGCGATCTTGAGCAGCTGTCGCACATCACCAACCATATCCGCACCTATACGGTGGACGGCGGCATGGACAAGGTGCCGGAGATCGCGCGGCGCTATGGCATGACCGTGTCCCTGGGCATCTGGATCAGCCCGGACATGGAAAAGAATGAGCAGCAGATCCAGCTCGCCATCCGCACCGCACTGGCCAACCGGCGCACCATCGACCGGGTGATCGTGGGCAACGAGACCCAACTGTTCGGCTATGTCTCGCCCGACCAGCTCAACGCCTATATCCTGCGGGTGCGCGCCGCCTTGCCCGCGCGGATCAAGGTCACCACCGCTGAGCCCTGGTCCACCTGGATGCTGACGCCCGAAGTGGGCAAGTATGTGGACGTGATTTTCGTCCAT
>CANBZE010000086.1 GCA_947373775.1 Alphaproteobacteria bacterium | reverse complement strand
CGCGCGCCTTGCGGTCATGGCCCCCGACCCGTATTTTCCGCTGATAATTCAACTGGCCGGGCATGATTCTCACCTGTCCCTCGTGTGACACGCGCTATTCCGTCGACGGGGCGAAGTTTCCGGCTGCCGGGCGCACGGTCCGCTGCGCCAAATGCGGCCATAGCTGGCACCAGCCGGGCGAGGGCGAGGCTGTGCCCGAAGCCGCCCCGGAGATCCCCACCGAGGCCGCGCCCGCAGCCGCCCTGGCCTCGACAGAGGCGCCCGCGTCCACATCCGATCCTTTCCCCGTCAATCTGTCACCCACCCGCGCCTTTGCGCCGGCCGCGGTGGCGCCGGAGCGCGGCCCCATGGGTCCCAAGCTCGCGGTGGTGGCGGGCTGGGCGGGGCTGATCGTGGTGGTGCTGCTGATCGCGGTGTCGGCGGTGCGCTATCGCCAGGACATCGCGGTGATCTGGCCGCAATCAGCCGGGGTCTATTCCAGCCTGGGCCTGAAAGTGAATGCCAGCGGCATCGATTTTCGCCAGGTGGATTATCGCCGCGAGACCGAGGACGGGCAGGTGGTGCTGGCGGTGTCGGGGGTGATCGTCAATGCCGGTTCACGCCAGCTGACGGTGCCGCAGACCGTGCGCGTGACCCTCAGCGATGTGAACAATCACGAAGTCTATCACTGGACCTTCAAGCCCACCGCCACGGTGCTGGGTCCGGGTCAGTCGGTGCCCTTCATGACGCGGCTGTCCAGTCCGCCCGCCGCGGCGCGACACCTGGAAGTGCGTTTCGCCAAAGACGGGCCGTAAGATGGCGCCCGACGTTCTTTTCTCCGCCGAACAAATCCAGGAACGGGTGCGTGGTATGGCGCGCCAGATCGCAGCCGCGCCGTTGGTGCCCGATGTCGTGATGCCGGTGCTGGTGGGGGGATTTGTCTTTGCCGCCGATCTGCTCCGCGCCCTGGCCTGGGAAGGCGCGGCGCTGGACGTGGAAATGATCTGGCTGCGCTCTTACGGCGACAAGCGGGTGGCCAGCGCCATCTCGATGATCGCGGGGCCGTCGGAAGAGATCACCGGCCGTCATGTGCTGGTGGTGGACGGGGTGCTGGATGCGGGACGCACCATCGCCAAGGCGGTGTCGCTGATCCAGGCGGCGGGCGCCGCCAGCGTGCAGGTGGCGGTGATGCTGGACAAGCAGCGGCCCGATGCCCTGGCCAAGGCGGACTATGTCGGCTTTCCCGTCGGCAATGATTTTGTCATCGGCTATGGCATGGACGATGCCGGGCGCTATCGCGGCCTGCCCTATATCGGCAAGGTTCTGGGCTAGAACGCCTTCAACAACCGATCCAGATAATCGCGTTCCTGCTGCGAACGGTTCATCTGCGCGGCGCGGCGGCGCAACTCTTCCAATATCGCGCGCGCCCGTGCCAGATCGGCGGCGCCCGGGATCTTCACGCCGGAATTGCCGAGCGGTGCATTGCCGCGGCCCAGCGGATCCTGGCCGCCGGACTGCTTGCCCTGGCCCTGCTGGGATTCATCGGCCAGCGCCTGCGCACCCTGGCGCAGTGCATCCAGCGCCTGGTTTTGTGAGCTGCCGGCGTTGGTCAAATCCTTCTTGCCCAGCGCGCTTTGGGCATCGCCCATCGCCTTGCCGGCCTCGCGCAGCTTCTGCGCCGATTTGCCGTCCATGCCCTTGAGCGAATCCTGCAATTCCTTTTCCAGGCTGTTCTGCTGTTTCTGCAAGCCCTGCGGACCGCCATCCTTGGGATCCGCCTGGCCCTGTTGCTGGCGGAAGGTCTTGTCCAGCAGGGCGCGCTGCTTGCCCATCAGGTTGCCGTATTTCTGCAGCTTCTCGTTCAGCGCCTTGTTCTGCGGCGTGCCTTGGCCGTTCTGGCCCTGGGTCATGCGCATGTTTTCCAGCATGGATTGCAGCATGGCCAGCAGCTGCGCCGCTTTCTGGCGGTCGCCGGCCTGGGTCAGCTTCTTGATCATGTCCAGCATGGTCTGGATGTCGTTCTGGCCGATGGTCTTGGCGTCAGGTGATAGGGGTTGCTGTTCGCCCGGTGCCGGCGGATTGGCCGCCATCGCGGCCATGTATTTCTGCATCGCCTCATTGTAGCGCTTGAGCAGTTCGTCGATCACATCCTGCGGTGCGCCCGAAGCCAGAGCGGCGGTGATCATGATCTGCAGCTTGCGCAGTTCTTCGGCCGCCGACAGCAGGCCGCCGCGCTCCAGCTTCAAGGCGGTTTCCCACAGGATGGTCTCAACGCGATTGATATCCGCGTCGGTCTTGGCGTTCTTGACGCCATTGAACGCGCTGCGCAGCGCCAGGAAGATATCGTTCTTGCCTTCGTAGAATTTCTCCGGCGCGATAGTCAGCGCATCCAGTGTCAGCAGCACCGTCTTGCGGCCTGCCGCATCGCTGGTCGCCAGAAGCTGGCGCTGCTCAATTAATGCACGTGCCAGCGGATCGGTGAAGATGCGCGCCGGCAGCTTGAAGGTGACGGAGGCGCTGGTGCCCACCTGGCCGATGGCGTCGCGCGCTTCCAGGTGCCCGGTGACCATCAGCCCCGCATAGGGGTGGCCGGTGAGATCGACATAGCTGTTCTGGTCTATCGTCTTGGCGTTGGATTCAGGCAGCGGCAATTCCACCACCAGCGGCTTGCCATGACCCTTTTGCGGCGTCAGCACGGCGCGCGCTTTGGCGATGCCGTAATCGTCGCTGCTCTTGAAGGCGAACTTGGTGGCCTTCTGCTCGGTGGGCGAAGGCGTGGCGGTCAGTGCGATGGTCGGCACAGCATCCGGCACGGCCTGGATATTCCACTTGCCGATGGCATGGCCGCCGACCTGCACCCGCACCCGCGCGCCGCTGGAAAGGATTACATTGCTGGAATATTCCCCGTCCTCGCCGGCAAAGCGCGGCGCGGCATTGTTGCCGGCGGCCAGGCCCGGGGTGCGCGGCGCGCCATGCACCCGCAGATTCAGCACCGATCCTTGCGGCACCTGAATGACCGACGTGTCGCCGATATGCAGCGAGGTCAGCGGCAGGCCGGTATAGGGCGGCGGATCGACCCAGGCATCCAGGCTGGCGGCGGCGCCCGCGCCGCTGTCAAAGGCCGATATCAGCCGCGTACCAGTATCGCCGCGCGCCAGCACCAAACCGACCGCCACGGCGATCAGCAGATACCAGCGCAAGCCTTGCGGATCGCGCGCGGCGATGTCGGTGCGGGGCAGGCCGATGCGGAATTTCTGCGGCAGGCTGCGGGCGCGGTGCAGCTCCCACAGGGCGCGCGCCACCGGGTCATCACCCACCAGCACGTCATCGCGCTCGGAGATGGGCCGGTGCAAGAGGCCGCTGTCGCGCTCCAGCCGGCGCGCCGCATCGAGCGAGCGAGGCCAGGTGAAATCTTCAAAGCCGTCGTAAAGGGCCAGTGCGCCGGCGGTGATGGTGGCGGCCAGCAGCAGCGCTTGAATTGGCCAGGGGACGAAGGCGAAGATGCCGGTCAGGGCCAGGGCAAGATAAAAGCCGAAGAAACCAAAAGCCGGCCACAGGAGCGGCAACAACCGTTCAATCGCCAGCACGCCGCGCGCAAGCGCGACGCGCCGCTCCAGCGGATTAGCTGGAAAGCCAGTCTGGAATATGGTCCTTGGCGATGAGGTCGGCATACGTCTCTCTGGGCCTTACGATGCCCCATTGTTCGCCGTGAACCAAGACTTCCGGTATCCGCGGCCGGGCATTGTAATCGCCCGCCATCACCGCGCCATAGGCGCCGGCCGACAGGATCGCCACAAGATCGCCGCTTTTGAGTTCCGGCAGCGGCCGGCTGGAGGCGAAAAGATCGCTGGTCTCGCACACCGGCCCCACCACGTCATAACGCGGGCGCGGGGAACCCACCTTGGGTTCCACCACCGCCACGATCTCGTGATGGGCTTCGTACATGGCCGGGCGGATCAGGTCGTTCATGCCCGCGTCGATAATCAAAAAGTCCTTGGCCTCGCCGTTCTTGACGTAGATCACTTTGCTGACCAGCACGCCGGCATTGGCGGCGATCAAGCGGCCCGGCTCGAACGACAAGGTGCAGCCTAGGTTCTTGGTCACGCGCGCCACCATCGCGCCATAGGCGCTGGGATCGGGCGGCGGCATGTTGCTGTTCTCATACGGCACGCCCAAACCGCCGCCCAGATCGAGACGAGTTATGGTGTGGCCGTCGCCGCGCAAGGTGCCGACCAGTTCGCGCACACGGGTGAAGGCGGTCTCGAACGGTTCCAGTTCGGTGATCTGGCTGCCGATATGCACGTCCACGCCGACGATCTCGATGCCCGGCAGCTTGGCGGCAAGGGCATAGGCGTCGCGCGCGCGGCCGAAGGGAATGCCGAACTTGGTTTCCGCCGTGCCGGTGGTGATCTTGGCATGGGTCCTGGCGTCCACATCGGGATTGACGCGCAAGGTGACGGGGGCGCGCTTGCCAAGGCTGCGCGCGACTTCGTCCAGCGCCGCCAGTTCCGGCTCGCTCTCGACATTGAACTGGTAGATGCCGGCCTCGAGGGCGCTGCGCATCTCGTCCTTGGTCTTGCCGACGCCAGAGAACACGATCTTGCCGGGGGGAACACCAGCCGCCAGCGCCTTGGCCAGCTCGCCGCCCGACACCACATCAGCGCCCGCGCCCAACTGGGCCAGGGTCTTCAGCACGGCCAGGTTGTCATTGGCCTTGATGGCATAGGCCACCAGCGATCCGGCGGGCACGGCCTCCACGAACACCTTGTAGTGCCGCGCAAAGGTGGCGGTGGAATAGCAATAGAAAGGCGTGCCGACTTTTTCAGCCAGCAGGTCCAGCCGCACGCCTTCCGCGCACAGCACGCCGTCCTTGTATTGGAAATGATTCATAAGATTGGGACCTAGCGCCCCAGAGGGTAGGGCGGCTTGGAGGGATTATTGTCGTCGCGCGTGGTGGACTGCCCATTGGGTTTGACCAGGTCGTTCTTCACGCCACAGCCAGCCAGCGCAATCGCCACAGCCGCCAGAATGATGATCTTCTTCATTTCAACACTCCCCGCCAATGGTTGAGCTGTTCCTTCACCCGCGCCGGCGCGGTGCCGCCCAGACTCATGCGCGAATTCACGCTGGCGTCCAGGGATAGCACCTTGAACACTTCATCGGTGATGGCGGGCTCGACGGTCTGCATGTCGGCAAGCGACAGCTTTTCCAACGTCACGCCCTTGTCCTCGGCCAGCTTCACGATGGAGCCGGAAATATGATGGGCCTCGCGGAACGGTTTTTTCAACACCCGCACCACCCAGTCGGCCAGGTCGGTGGCGGTGGGAAAGCCCGCGACGCAAGCCGCGCGCATTGCTTCAGGCTGCGCCGTCAGGTCAGCCATCATCGCCGCCATCGCCGCCAGGCAAAGCTCCAGCGTGTCGGCGGCGTCGAACACCCGTTCCTTGTCTTCCTGCAGGTCGGTGCCATAGGTCAGCACCAACCCCTTGACCACGGTGGCCAGCGCCACGAAGTCGCCCAGCACGCGCCCCGTCTTGCCGCGCACCAGCTCGGCCGCGTCGGGATTGCGCTTCTGCGGCATGATGGAGGAGCCGGTGGTGAAGGCGTCCGACAATTTCACAAAGCCGAAGGCCGGCGTCGACCATTGCACCAGCTCGCCCGCCAGCCGTGACAGATGCACGGCGGCGATGGTGCAGGCCGCCAGATACTCCAGCGCGAAGTCACGCGCCGAAATGGCGTCCATGGAATTGCGCATCGGCCGGATGAATCCCAGGGCCTTGGCGGTGGCGTCGCGGTCGATGGGGAACGACGTGCCCGCCAGTGCGGCGGCGCCCAGCGGGGATTCATTCAGCCGCTTCTTGGCATCCTCGAAGCGGCCGCGGTCGCGCCCGAACATCTCGACATAGGCGAGGCAATGATGGCTGAAGGTGACGGGCTGTGCCACCTGCATGTGGGTGAAGCCCGGCATGATGGTGTCGGTGTGGCTTTCGGCCTGGCCGACCAAAGCAAGCTGCAGGGCTTTCAGGCCCGCATCAGCGCGCTCGCAAGCGGCGCGCACCCAAAGCCGGAAATCGGTCACCACCTGGTCGTTACGCGAACGGGCGGTGTGCAGCCGCCCGGCCACCGGGCCGATCAGTTCGGCCAGCCGGGATTCGATATTGAGATGGATGTCTTCCAGCTCGCGCTTGAACACGAACTTGCCTTCGGCGAGTTCCTTTTCGACGGTGGTCAGGCCATCCAGGATTTTCAGGCTGTCATCCTTGGCGATGATGCCTTCGCTGGCCAGCATGCGGCAATGCGCGCGCGACCCCGCGATATCCTCGGCCGCGAGCCGCTTGTCGAAATCGATCGAGGGGGTAATCTCCCTCATGATGTCGGCGGGTCCGGACTGGAAACGTCCGCCCCACATTTTGTTCGTGCTCATCTTTTCTTCCGAAGGCCCATGACCAAGAAAATCATCATCAGTCTGGCCGTGATCGTCGCGCTGGCAATGGGCATCCTATATGGGAAAGGCCTGCTTTCTGTCCATCAGGGGATCGTGCCGCCGCCGTCTTTGGCCGTGCTGGCGCTGGAAAAAGCCCCCAAACCCGCCCCGGCGGTGACGTTTACCGACGGCGCAGGCGGCCGCCATGCGCTGGAGGCATTCAAGGGCCGCTATGTGCTGCTGAACCTCTGGGCCACCTGGTGCGCGCCCTGTGTCAGCGAGCTGCCCTCGCTGGCCCGGCTCCAGGCCCATGCGCCGGGCCTGCGGGTACTGGCGATCAATGCCGACAGCACCAAGGTGGACGCCGGCGCCTTCCTGAAAAGCCACGGCGCCGGCAGCCTGCCGGTCTATGTCGATTCCGATCACATGCTGATGCGCAGCTTTGTGGTGCCGGGCCTGCCGACCACGGTGCTGATCGATCCCGACGGCAAAGTCGTGGCGCGCGCTGAAGGGCCCGCCGAATGGGCGAGCCCGGAGGCTGTCGCTTACTTCAAGAGAATTACCGGCAGCTAGAACCGCGCGGAGCGGATCTACCTAGTCGGTACTGGGTGTTCGCCGCGATAGTCGTAGAAGCCGCGCCCGGTCTTGCGGCCCAGCCAGCCGGCTTCGACATATTTCACCAGCAGCGGGCAGGGGCGGTATTTCGAATCCGCCAGCCCCTCATACAGCACCTGCATCACCGACAGGCAGGTATCCAGGCCGATGAAGTCGGCCAGCTGCAGCGGACCCATGGGATGGTTGGCGCCCAGCCGCATGGCGGTGTCGATCGCGTCCACATTGCCCACGCCTTCATACAGCGTATAGACCGCCTCGTTGATCATCGGCAGCAGGATGCGGTTGACGATGAAGGCGGGGAAGTCTTCGGCGTAAGCGGCGGTCTTGCC
>CANBZE010000085.1 GCA_947373775.1 Alphaproteobacteria bacterium | reverse complement strand
TTTAAGCGTTTCTGAAGGTCCGGCGGGGCAAACTGGGGGCCGGGAAACCCAGCAAAAAGGCCGCATTCTCAGGTGTTGGCGCGGATTGTTCGCATCGTTTTCGGCAGCGTGGCCGGCGTCATGCTGGTGGCGGCGCTGGCCAATGTCGTGCTGACGGGCCAGCTGACCCTGATCTCGCCCTTCAGTTTTGGCGCGCTGCTGGCGGTGGCGCTGGCCTTTGTGCTCAACACGCTTTTGACGGCGCGCGAACGCGGCGAGACCCTGTCGCGCCAGGCGGCGCAGCTCAAAACCATCGCCGGGCGCCTGGAAGCCTCGCTGAAAAATGCCGCCACCATCAATGCGCGCCTGAACCAGAGCGAGGCGCGCTACAAGGGCCTGGTGGACGCGCAGGGCGACGCCATCTTCCGCCGCGACAGCGCCAGCCGCCTGACCTATGGCAATGATGCTTTCTTCAAACTGTTCGGCATCAGTCCGGCGCGCGCCATCGGCTATCCCTTCGCGGCCGAGCCGCATCCGGAAAGCCGCGCCCCCCTGTTCGGCAGCTTTTTGGAGCAGGGCCGCAACCGCGCCCGCTATGACCAGCATGTGAAGACCGCCAATGGCTATCGCTGGATCGCCTGGGAAGATTTCGCGGTGCGCGATTCCCATGGCCGCCTGGTGGAAGTGCAAAGCGTGGGCCGCGACATCACCGATCGCAAGATCCTGGAAGACGCGCTGACCGAAGCGCGCGACAATGCCGAGGACGCCAGCCGCGCCAAGTCCGGCTTCCTGGCCACCATGAGCCACGAAATCCGCACGCCCATGAACGGCGTGCTGGGCATGGGACGTCTTCTGCTGGAAACCGAACTGCGCCCCGAACAACGCACCTATGCCGAGGCCATCACCCAGTCGGGCGAAGCGCTGCTGACATTGATCGGCGACATCCTGGACTTCTCCAAGATCGAAGCGGGCATGCTGCAGCTGGACGAGGACGAAGTCGATCTTCGCACCATGCTTTGCAGCGTCGCCGAACTGTTGTGCCCACGCGGCCATGCCAAGGGCGTGGAAGTCACCGTGATCGTCGCGCCCGATGTGCCACAGGTCATCCTGGCCGATGAGGGGCGCCTGCGTCAGGTCATCACCAACCTGATGGGCAATGCCGTCAAGTTCACCGAAAAAGGTGGGGTCTGCGTCGAGATCAAACATCTGGGCGAGATGCTGCGCTTCGATGTGCGCGACACCGGCGTGGGCGTGCCGCCCGCCAAGCGCCAGGAGATTTTCGAGGAATTCGTTCAGGCCGATTCCAGCCATGCGCGCAAGTTCGGCGGCACCGGCCTGGGTTTGGCGATTTCCAAGCGCCTCGTCGACACGATGGGCGGCGAGATCGCGGTGGATGCGGCCCCCGAAGGCGGCTCCTGCTTCTGGTTCACCCTGCCCGCCAAGGTCGTGACGCGTGCGCAAACCGACAAGCCGCTGGCCGGCATGCGCGTGGCGGTGATGAGCAAGAACAAGGCGCTGCGCGAAGGCATGTACTTGCAGATCGCCGCGGCCGGCGGCATTCCCGCCGATCCGGCGGGCGCCACCGATGCGGTGTTGATCGATGCGGGCACCGCCAATATCCCCGACCTGACGGTGCAGCCCGATCCATCGATGCCGGCGCTGGTGCTGCTGACACCCAATGCGCGTGGCGCACTGGAGGAAATGCGCAGCCTTGGTTTTGCCGGTTACCTGGTCAAGCCGGTGCGCCAGTCCTCGCTGGTGACGCGCCTGATCCTGAGCCGCCGCGACAATGCGCCGGCCGCCTATCAGCCGTATGAAGCCCCCGCGCCGGCCCAGATCGCGCCGGTGGCGGAAGTGCCCGTGGAGATTGATGACGGCTTGCCGCCGCTGGTGAACCAGGCGCGCGAGGAAATCGAAGCGCCGGATTTTGATCCGCCCGCCATCCCTGCGCCCTTCATGGAAGACCATCCGCCCGAAGCGCGCAGCGCCGGACCCGCCATCGTCCATGCGCCTTCCGTCGAAGACGGCCTGCATATCCTTCTGGCCGAAGACAATCCCATCAACATGATGCTGATCCGCGAACTGCTGCGCCGGCGCGGTCATACCGTCACCGAAGTCACCACTGGCAATGCCGCAGTGGAGGCGATGGTCAATGGCGGCTTTGATCTTCTGCTGACCGACATTCACATGCCGGGCATGGACGGCATCGAAGCCGCGCGCGCCATCCGCCTGGCCGAACGGCATAGCGGCCGGCCACGCACCCCCATCGTGGCCCTGACCGCCGACGCCCTGGACGGCGGCAAGCGCGTTTGCCAGGAGGCGGGGATGGACGGCTTCCTCACCAAGCCGGTGGACCCCGCCGAGCTGGAGGAAATGTTCCTGATGCTGTTCCCTAGCGAGGAGCGTTCGCATATCGTCGCGGCATGACCGCTTCGGGGGCGTCGGTGCGCAAGCGCCATACATTCAAGGATTATCTCAGTCCGCGCGTGCTGGTGATGCTGGCGCTGGGCTTTTCCTCGGGCCTGCCCTTCCTGCTGGTGGGCAACACCTTCGGCTTCTGGTTGCGCGATGAAGGCACCACCCTCAAGGCCATCGGATTCATTTCCTGGGTGGGCATCGCCTATTCCCTGCAATTTGCCTGGGCGCCTTTACTGGACCGCGTGCCCACGCTCAAATTCCTGGGCCAGCGTCGGGGCTGGATGGTGCTGTCCCAAGTTCTCACGGCGATCGGCCTTATCGCCATGGCAATGGTGGGGACCAGCCATGGCCTGACAGTGCTGGGGGCCTGCGCCCTGTTGGTCGCCTTCGCATCGGCCACGCAGGACATCGCCATATCAGCCTGGCGGATCGAGATTGCCAAAAGCCCGGACGAGCTGGGGCTTCTCACTTCCGCCAATACCATCGGCTACCGCGTCGCGCTGCTCTGCACCGACTCACTGATCCTGGTGTCGGCCCAGCATCTGGGCTGGCCCCTGTCCTACACCATCTGCGGCGTGGCGATGGGCATTGGCCTGATCGCCAGCCTGATCGCGCGGGAACCCGAACGCGCCGAAGCGGTGATGGCGCAGAAGGAAAAGGAAAAGCCGCTCTGGACGCCGCGCGGCTTTTTCGACGCCGTAGCCGGTCCCTTCATCATCTTCTTCAAGACCCACGGCGCGGCGGCCCTGCTGATGCTGCTGGCGATCAGCCTGTACCGGCTGCCCGATTTCGTGCGTGGCCCGATGCTGAACCCATTTTACCATGACGTGGGCCTGAGCAAGGACGTGATCGGGGCGGTGCGGGCCACCGTCGGCATCGCCTCCATCTTCGCCGGCGTGGCGGCGGGCGGATTCCTCTCCTTGCGGCTGGGCTATATGCGCGCGCTGATTTTGGGCGGGCTGCTTCAGGGCCTTGGGATCGCCGCCTTCGCCCTGATGACCGTGACCGGGTCGGATGTGGCGAGTTTTTCGGCGGTCATGGCCTTTGACGACTTCGCCATCAGCGTGGCGGGGGTGACCCTGGTCGCCTACATGTCCAGCCTGACCAGCCTGGGTTACACCGCGACGCAATATGCGCTTTTGTCCTCGACCTATGCCCTGGCGGGAAAATTCCTCAAGGGCTTTTCCGGCGCCGTGATCGAGGGGCTGACCGCCCAGGTCGGCCTGATGAACGCCTATGCCCTGTTTTTCATCGGCTGTGGCGCCATGGGGGTTCCGGCGGTGGTGATGTTCGCCCTGTTGGAGCGGCAACATAGAAAAGCCGCCATTAACCCGGCTTAATCACTGTCACAATCCATTGCCCGCCGCCCTGCGGATGGGGTAAAATTGTCAAACTGTCGCATTTGGGGTCTATGCCCCTGACAGGAGCCAAAGTGCGGTGAGTCGGGGGACTTGGCCGCGCCAAACAGGAACGACCGTGGTCAATATCTACGAAGCCGGACCTTTCGAAGGTCGCATGGAGCAGTGGCCGGTACTGGCCTTCTCCGGCGCGCTGGAAGTGCGCCTGGCCGAGACCGAGCACGAGATCGAACAGGCCCAGCGCCTGCGCTATTCGGTTTTCTACGAAGAAATGAGCGCCATCCCCTCGCCCAGGATGCGCGAAGAGCGGCGCGACTTCGACAAGTATGACGATGTCTGCGACCACCTGCTGGTGGTGGACCGCGATGCCCATGACGAAGACGGCCAGCCGCTTGTCGTCGGCACCTATCGCCTGACGCGTGAGAAGGACGCCAAGCGCGCCGGCGGCTTCTATACCGCCAGCGAATATGACCTGTCGCGAATGCTGAACGGCATGCCTGCGGACACCAAATATCTGGAGCTGGGCCGCTCCTGCGTGCTGAAAAGCTATCGCTCGCGCCCCGGCACCATGCAGCTTTTGTGGAAGGGCCTGATGGCTTATGTCGCGCGCTTCGACATCGATGTGATGTTCGGCTGCGCCTCGCTGCCCGGCACCGACGTGACGGAGATGGCGCTGCCGCTGTCCTACCTGCATCACCATCATCCCATGCCCGAAAAGGTGCGGATCAAGGCGCGGCCCGAACTGTTCGTGGACATGAACCGTCTTCCCGCCGATGCCGTCGATCCGCGCGAAGCGCTGCGCAGCCTGCCGCCGCTGCTCAAGGGCTATGTCCGCGCCGGCTGCATGATCGGCGACGGCGCTGTGGTGGACCGCCAGTTCGGCACCACCGACGTGTTCATCTATTTCCCGCTCTCGGACATGGATGCCCGTTACAAGAGCCGCTTCGGGTTGGCCAAGTAATCATTCTCTTTTCAATTTTTGGGGGACCACAATGCGCAAATTCACACTCGCGCTGGCCTTGACGCTTGCCTGCGCGTCGCCCGCTTTTGCCGAGAAAACCTTGGTGGAATCGCCGGATGCGCCCAAGGCGATCGGGCCTTATTCCCAGGCCATCCAGAGCGGCAAGCTGGTGTTTGTCTCCGGCTCGCTGCCCTTCGATCCCGTCGGCAAGATCGACTATAGCCAGCAGGACGTGACCGCCCAGACCAGGCGGGTGATCGACAATATCGCCCTGGAATTGAAGGCCGCGAACCTGACCTTGGACGATGTCGTGTCGGCCACCGTCTATGTCACCGACGTGGATGACTTTCCGGCGGTGAACGCGGTCTATGCCACTTATTTCCACCCGCCCTATCCGGCGCGGGCCTTTGTTCAGGTCGCCAAGCTGCTGCGCGGCGCCAAAGTGGAAATTTCCGTCATCGCGGCCAAGAAGTGAGAGGCCTGATCGCGGGGGTTTTGGCGGCCTTGATCGCCGGGCCTGCGTCGGCGGCGGATCTGCGCACGCAGGTGAACGATTATCGTGCCGCCCACGAAGCCGCCATTGTCAGCCAGCTGGATGATCTTGTCCGCCTGAAAAGCGTCGCCGCCGATCCGCAAGGCCTGGCGGCGACGGGTGCATATCTGGAAAGCCAGCTCAAGACGCGGGGCTTTGCGACCGCGTCCTGGTCGGCGGGTGGATCGCCGCCGATTATCTACGGCTTGCTCAAAAGCCCGGGCGCCAAACGCACCGCGATTTTCTATGCCCATTATGACGGCCAGCCGGTGACGCGCACCCAATGGTCATCCGATCCGTTTGTGCCGGTGATGCGCGATGGGCTTGCGGGCAAGGATCTGGACTGGAAGTCGGCCAAGCCGCCCTTCAATCCTGAATGGCGGCTGTTCGGCCGCGCCACCGCCGACGACAAGAGCGCCATCATTTCATTTCTGGCCGCTTTCGATGCGTTGAAGACGCTGCATCGCAAACCATCGGTCAATATCAAGGTGGTGTGGGAAGGCGAGGAAGAGGCCAGCTCCGCGCATCTGGACGGCATCCTCAAGAGTCACGCAGCAGAGCTGCAGTCCGATGTCTGGCTGATCGGCGACGGGCCGGTGCACCAGTCGCGCACACAAACGATCTATTTCGGCGCTCGCGGCAGCATGGGGCTGGACGCCACCATCTATGGCCCGCTGCGCGCCCTGCATGACGGGCATTACGGCAACTGGGTGCCCAACCCGGCCGCCATGGCCGCTGAACTGATTACCCAGATGCGCGACGGCGAAGGCCGCATCGTGATTCCCAATTTTGCCGACGATGTCAGGCCCCTGAGCGCCGCCGAACAGGCCGCCATCGCGCGCCTGCCGCCGGTGGAGGAGGGTTTGAAAAAGGAATTCGGCATTGCCCGCACCGAAGGCGGCGAAGGCCTGACCGCCAGCACCATGCGCCCGTCGATCAACATTCGCGGCATTCGCTCCGGCCAGGTTGGACCTGAGGCCAACAACGCCATTCCGGTGGATGCGGTGCTGTCGGTGGACTTCCGGCTGGTGCCCGGCCAGACGACCCGGCGCGTGCAGGACAAGGTCGAGGCTTTCTTGAAAGCCAAGGGCTGGACCGTCGTGCGTGAAACGCCCGACATGGCGACGCGCCTGGCCAACCCGCGCATCATCAAACTGTCCTGGGGCGGCGGCTATCCGGCGCTGCGCAGCGACATGACCAGTCCCGCCGCCAAGGGCGTTATCGCCGCCGCGGAAAAGGCAGCGGGCGGGCCTGTCGCCGTGCTGCCCATGATGGGCGGGAGCGTGCCGATCAATCTGTTTGACGAGCTGTTTCACGTGCCGATCATCGGGCTGCCGCTGGGCAACCACGACAACAACCAGCACGCCGCGAACGAAAACCTGCGGCTGCGCAACCTGTGGGACGGCGTCAATCTTTATGCCGCCATGATGGCGCAGTTGAACTGGTAACCCTCCCCCGCGCGCGCGTCAGCGCGCTTGCATGGGGGAGGTGGCGTAGCTGGCTCTCGATCCAGCGAAGCCGGAGGGGGAAAAGTCAGGCGAGGTCGAAGAGAAGCACTTCACTCGCTTCTTTCGAACGCACCGCGATCTGGGCCTGGTCGGTAATGGCGGCAGCATCGCCGGCTTTCAGGGCCTCGCCGTCCACCACCACTTCGCCCCTGGCCACCTGCAGCCAGGCCTTGCGGCCTTGCGACAAAGGATGGATCGCCTCGACATCGGCGTCCAGCTTGGCGACCCAGATTTCGGCATCCTGCACCAGGCGCACTTCATTCTCGCGCGGCTCGGGCGCGGCGATGCGGCCGAAATGGTTGCGCACGGCCTCCGCATCGATGGCCTTCTGCTCATAGCCGGGCTGGATGCCGCGCTTGGACGGCATGATCCAGATCTGCAGCAGATGACAGGTCTCGGTGGCGCTGGCGTTGAACTCGGCGTGGACTATCCCAGCGCCGGCGCTCATGCGCTGGATCTCGCCGGGGCGGATGGTGCCGCCGCCCCCGGTGGAATCCTTGTGGGCGATGGCGCCGTCCAGGATGTAGGTGACGATTTCCATGTCGCGATGGGGATGGGGCGGAAAGCCGGCGCCGCCCTTGATCCAGTCTTCGTTGATGACGCGCAGCGGCCCGAAGCTTTCAAACGCCGGGTC
>CANBZE010000084.1 GCA_947373775.1 Alphaproteobacteria bacterium | reverse complement strand
GGCCCCACCGACATCCTGTTCCTGCTGGGCGCCAACGACGTGTTGTTCGCGCTGGATGCCAACACGGGCAAGCAGCTCTGGAGCAAGAGCTTCCCCAATCCGCACAAATCTACCGCGCCGGTGCGCGACTGGCTGTGCCCCAAGACCGTCAACACCACGCCCACCATCGACAAGGCGCGCGGCATCGTCTTCTTCCTGACCGGCGACGGCATGCTGCGCGGGGCGAACCTGGCCGACGGCGCCGAGCGCCTGACGCCGACGCCCATGACCGCGCCCTTCGCGCGCGCCTGGAGCCTGAACCTGATCGACAATGTGCTGTATTCGCCGTCGGGCCGCGCCTGCGGCGAGATCACCGACAAGTCCAGCATCGAATATTCCGCCGCCACGTCGGGCCTGCGCCGGGCCGGCGCCGGTCCCCTGCTGGACGCCAGCGCCGTCAACGCCGCCGATGTCAGCGACCTGGCCCATCCGGTGGTCACCCACTTCTTCACCAGCGGCGCGCGTCCGGCGGCGCCATGGGGCCGCGGCGGCGTGGCGCGCGCGCCCGGCGGCGTGATCCTGGAAACCAGCGACGGCCGTTATGATCCGGCCGGCGGCGATTTCAGCGAAAGCATCTTGAAGCTGTCGCCCCGCGCGGCGCGCCTGATGGACAGCTACACCCCGTCCAACTGGATGGACAATCTGATGCACGACATGTCGGGCTCGGCCTCGCCGGTGGTGTTCAACTTCGGCGGCAAGACCATTGCGGCGGTATCGCAGAAGGAAGGCGTGCTGCGCCTGCTGGACACCAACAATCTTGGCGGCGCCAATCACATGACGCCCCTGTTCCAGTCGCCCAAGCTGGGCAATGACGAAAAGACCGGCACCGATCCGGGGCGCGGCGTGTGGGGCGCGGTTTCCAGCGCCGAAGTGAACGGCAAGCGTTATGTGTTCTTCCCGATGCAGGGCCATCCGTCCAAGGACGCGCCCACCTTCCCCAATACCAACGGCCCCATTCCCAACGGCACCATCATGGCGTTCGAAGTGGTGAGTGATGCGGGCAAGATCTCCGCCGTGCCGGCCTGGACCGGCAACGACATGATCATGCCCGATCCGCCGGTGGTGGCGAACGGCGTGGTGTATGCACTGTCTACCGGCGGCCAGGCGCTGCAGAACGGCGCCAAGCCGGGCGATCCGCGCATGCCCTATGACGTCAGCGCGGTGCTGCGTTCCACGCCGGTCGGCAACATGACGCTCTATGCATACGATGCGCAGAGCGGAAAGCACCTATGGAACAGCGGAAAGGTACTGACCGATTGGGTGCACTTCAGCGAACCGGTGGTTGCGCTGGGTAAAATTTTTGTTGAGACGCATGACGGACATGTCATCGCTTTTGGGCTCAAAAAATAAGCACGCACAGCGAACAGGCAGAATAAATTAATATTTTCAAGGGCTTGTGCGGAACAGTGTGCGGGTCTACTTCGTTGTCACGTCTTGAACGAACAGAGACGAACACAGGAGAAGACCCCATGAAGACCTTGATCATCGCCGCGAGCATCGCCCTGTTCGCCGCCCCCGCTTTCGCCGCCGAAACCACCGCTCCGCAGCAGACCGCGATGGCGACCGATGCGCAGCAGAAGCACACCTATAGCGCCATGAGCGAAGACGGCAGCCGCGGCGCCATCGCCACGCGCAACGCCCGCATGCAGCGCAACGAGATGGAGCGCAGCCAGAACGCCAAGAACGCCTGGGCCGGTTCGGCGCACTACTACTAAGATCGTTTGATTACCGACAAAGGCCCGCGAGGCGACTCGCGGGCCTTTTTCTTTGCGCAGCCTTCTGCCCGTGACAGCGGCGTTACGGGCGCCAGAATGCACCCGGCACGCTGTCACAAAGATTTGTTTCGCCGGACTTTTGCGTGGGGGCCGCAGACGACATTCCGTTACAATTTAGAAAGCCTCCAACCCTTCACCTCCCGGCCCCGCGGGAGGATGCTTGCGGCTGGCCTCGTGTCCGTCCGGCGCTCCACCTTAAGGATACAAGCCAATTACGGACGGTCGGACCGGCTCAGGTGCCCCCCACGTTGAGCCACAAGTCCGGCCGTCCATTTATTTCCCTCACTTCGGTAGCCGGGAATACCCTGGAACCTCGAAACGGTATCTTGCACTACAAGATACCGTCTGGTAGAGGAATGGCCCGCGGGCGGCAAATACGCCTGTGACATCACCAGCGTACCAATGAGCCCGTAAAAAGGGTGCAGTGCGACAAAGCTTTACAGCTTGGGCCTTGCCTAGTGGCCGCCGACCGCCATATTTGCGGGAACGGGGCCGGTATCGGGGCCTTAAGAGATAGAATTTATAATCCGCGGCGGGGCCGCACCATTTTGGCAAAGAGAGTTCAATGAAGTCCTTGTTTCGTGGCGCCTTTCTTCGTGGCGTAAGCGCCAGCGTACTTGCCGTCAGCATCGCGGCCTGCACTGCCAATCCGACCCCCCTGGACCGTCCCGGCGACGTGCCCCCGGGCTTCACCGCGCCGATGGCCAGCAGCGCGCCCGTCTGGCCCCAGAATGACTGGTGGTCCAAGTATGGCGCCGAAGAACTGTCGCCACTGGAAGACACGGCGCAGAAGGAAAATCTCGACATCGCCGTCGCCGCGGCCCGTGTGCTGCAGGCCGAAGCCAATGACGGTATCGCTTTGGCGGCGCTGTTCCCCACCCTGAACGGCTCCATCGGCGGCACCCGCAGCGGCGGCAATTCCGCCATCCCGCGCGCCCGCAACGCCTTCTCCGCCGGCCTGACCTCCAGCTACCAGCAGGGCTTCTTCGGCACCCAGTATCTGGACCTGAAGGCCGCGCGCGAAGACCTGCGCGCTCAGCGCTATGCCGCCGCCGTGGTCGGCATCTCCACCGCTGCGCAGGTGGCCGACGAATATTTCACCATCCTGGCCTTCCGCGAACGCATCGCCATCGCCAACGCCAACATCGCCGCCGCCAAGCGCATCCTGGCCATCACCCAGGCCAAGGTGAACAGCGGCGTGTCGTCCAACCTGGACCTGGCCGAACAACAGGCCCTCCTGGCGCAGCAGGAATCCACCCTGCCCGGCTATATCGAATCCGAAAAGGAAGCCCGCTATGCGCTGGCGATCCTGCTCGGCCGCGCCCCCGAAGGCTATGACATCAAGGCGCAGAACCTGGACGGCATCGCGCCGCCCCTGGTGCAGCCAGGCATGCCGTCGGAACTGCTGCTGCGCAATCCGTCCATCGCCCAGGCCGAAGCCAACCTGTTTTCGGCCCATGCCAGCGTGGACGCGGCGCGCACCTTGTACTTCCCGTCGCTCAGCCTGACCGGCAGCGCCGGTTATGGTCCTGTGTCGCAGCTGTCCAACCTGTTCAACCCGGCGGGCTTCGCCTTCAGCATCGGCGCCTCGATCCTGCAGAGCATCTTCGACGGCGGCGCCATCCATGCCCGCAATGATTTCGAGCAGGCGCGCCAGCAGGAACTGGTCGCCACCTACCGCAAGACCGTCTTCCAGGCCTTCAGTGACGTGGAAAGCGCGCTGGGCACCGTGAAGAGCACCGCCGACCAGCTTGCGCTGGTGGAAATCCAGACCAAGGCCGATGCCGAGGCCTACCGCATCTCTGAGCTTCAGTACCGCGAAGGCACCATCGACATCGTGTCGCTGCTGAACAACCAGCGGAACCTGTTCGATGCGCAGCAGGCGCTGGTGCAGACCAAGCTGTCGCGTCTCGAAGCCAGCCTGTCGCTATACAATGCGCTGGGCGGCGGCTGGGAGCAGAAGGCTTCGGATGAGGCCTACAAGAACCAACTGGATTGGTGGCCGCTGTAAGCCGCCCATCACAGGAATAAAAAAGGGCGCCCATGTGGCGCCCTTTTTGTTTCAGCGCAGGTTGCCCGCGACTGGTTTGGCTTTGTAGGGCGCGTCCAGATACGCGACCTCCTCGTCCGTCAGCTTGATCTGCGCCGCCGCGATGGCGTCTTCCAGATGACTCATCTTGGAGGCGCCAACGATGGGCGCGGTGATGCCCTTGGCCAGAAGCCAAGCGGTGGCGATCTGGGCATTGTTCTTGCCGTGCTTTTTCGCCGTCTCTTCGACCCGGCGCAACGTCTCCATGTCGTTGTCATCGAACGGCATGTCCAGGATGTTGTCGCTCTTGGCGCGGGTGCTCTGCTTGTCCAGCGCACCCGCATGGCTGCGGCCCAGAAAGCCGCGCGCCAAGGGGCTCCACGGGATCACGCCCACCCCCTGGTCCCGGCACAAGGGCAGCATGTCGCGCTCTTCCTCGCGGTACACCAGATTGTAGAAATTCTGCATGGAGACGAACCTGGTCATCCCCATCTTGTCGGCGGTGGCCAGGTACTTGGCGAACTGCCAGGCATGCATGGACGAGGCGCCGATGTAGCGCGCCTTGCCGGCTTTCACCACGTCATGCAGCGCCTCGACGGTTTCCTCCACCGGCGTGTGATGATCGAAGCGGTGGATCTGGTAGAGATCGACATAGTCCATGCCCAGCCGCTTCAACGAGTCGTCGATGGCATGCAGGATGTGCTTGCGCGACAGCCCGCCATGACGGCCATCCACCGGGAAGAACACCTTGGTCGCCAGCACGTAATTCTCGCGCTTGGCGGCATAGTCCCTGAGCGCCCGGCCCACGACTTCTTCCGAGGCGCCATTGGAATAGATATCGGCGGTGTCGAAGAAGGTGATGCCCGCTTCCAGGGCGCGCTTGATAAAGGGACGGCTGGCCTGTTCGTCCAGCACCCAGTCGCGCCATTTGGGACTGCCATAGGTCATGGTGCCAAGGCAGATGCGCGAGACTTTCAGGCCGGTATTGCCGAGGCGGACTTGTTCCACGCGTGTCTCCCAGAGAATGGAAGAAGCGTTTTAGAAGCCAAAGAGAGGCGCTGCAATCTTCTGGAGCAGGCTTTCGAACTTCAGCGGCCCGGTGGTCACCGCCAGGTTGATGCAGTCCTCGCCGGGATCGGCCACGACATTGTGGGACATGCCGTCTTCCATCATCTGCAGGTCGCCGGGACCGTAATTGCCGGTCAGGTCGGTGTAACCGCCCCGCAGCACCACGGTAAATTCGCTGCCATGATGGCTGTGCGCCCCGCTGTCGGCGCCGGGAGAGCCCCGCAACAGGCGGGCCGTGACGTTGCCGCGCTTGAACAGCGGCGCATAGGACAGGCGCGGGCCCATCTTGCGCCAGCGCACGGTACTGAGATCACCGCCGATATAGGCGCGCAGCGGCGCCGGTGTGCCGTCCCGGCTGGCCGCCCGCTTCGGGCGCTCGTAAGGCTTGGCTGCATCCAGCCGCGCCAGCACATTGTCCAGCGCGCCGGCATCCAACTGCGCAGGCGGCAATTCCTGCAGCAGCGCGCCGCCCAGGCTATCCAGCTTCTTGCCGCGCAAACGGCAGATGGCGCAGTAGGTCATGTGGGTGGCAACGATCAGGCTGAGCGCCTCATCGGCAGCGCCGGCGGCATAGGCCAGCAGCAAGTCTTCGCCGGGATGGTGATGGATCATTCCGCCTCTCCCAGCGCGCGCTTGAGACGCGACATGGCCAGGCGCAGCCGCGACTTCACGGTGCCCAGCGGAATGCCCAGTTCGGTGGCGATCTGGCTATGCGGCTTGTCGGCGAAGAAGGACAATTCCACCACCTGGATCTGGTCGGCCGGCAACTCCTTCAGCGCCAGCCGCAGGCGGGATTCGTCGTCCGCCTGGACCAGGCCTTCATCGGCGGCGGGACCGCTGTCCGGCATGAAGTCTTCCGGGTCCAGCTCGGGCCGCTTTTCGCGGCGGATGGCATCGATCCGCAGGTTACGGGCGATGGTGAACAGCCAGGTCCCCACCGACGCCTTGGCGGGATCGAACAGGTGCGCCTTGCGCCACAGGCTGAGCAGGGCTTCCTGCGCCAGGTCCTCCGCCACCGAAGCGGGGGCGCCCTGGCGCAGCAGATAGGCCTTCACCCGGGGAGCGAAATGGGAAAACAGGGCGGCAAAGGCCGTCCGGTCACGTTCCGACGCCACGCGGCCCAAAAGGGCGTTCATTTCCAGCACTTCGGGCTTCATGGGCAGGCGCAATAGCACGGCGGACCGGCGGAAAGCCGGGCGAAAGACCGGGAAAGAGGGGCGCAGAGCATGGGCCAACATAGCGGATTTACGAGGCTGCGGGCGAGTTGGATCAATGGCTTGATCTGTCCCGGGCCGAAGAGCGTAAATGCAGTATGAATTCCCCCCCGTCCCCGGCGACCGGCTCGGCCCTGTATGAGGGCTGGGTGATGCACCGGCGGATCACGCCCCGGCATCACCGCTTCAAGTACCGGGTCTTCGCCATGCTGCTGGACCTGGGTGAGCTGTCGACGCTGGACCGCAAGCTGTCGCTGTTCGCCTATAACCGGCGCGGGCTGTTCAGCTTCCAGGACCGCGACCACGGCGATGGCCGTCCCGTGAAAGTCTGGCTGGACGATATCCTGGCCAAGGCCGGCATCAGCGCCGGGGGCCGGTGCCGCGTGCTCTGCTATCCGCGCATCCTGGGATATGTCTTCAATCCCCTCAGTGTGTGGTTCTGCGATGACGAACAGGGCTCGCTGAAAGCGATCATCTACGAAGTCCATAACAACTATGAAGAGCGCCACGCTTATGTCCTGCCGGTGGGCGGCGACGAAAAGCTGGTGCGGCACGGCTGCCCCAAGCAGTTCTATGTCTCGCCTTTCCTGTCGCTGGATTGCCGCTACCAGTTCCGCATCCGCCCGCCGGGCGAGGACATCGCCGTCTCCATCCATGAAGAAGAAGCCGGGCGCCCCATCCTGAACGCCAGCTTCGCCGGGACGCGAAAGGCCCTGACCGACAGGTCGCTGCTGCAAATGCTGCTGCGCTATCCCCTGATGACCCTGAAGGTGGTGGTGGCTATCCACTACGAAGCGGTGCGGCTGATGCTGAAAGGGGTCCGCCGCCATCCCCATGCGCCAAAGGCCGTTTACGGCCCGGCGGAATAAGGCAATCTACCGCCCAGCCGAATAATTTCGCGGTGCCCAGAAAGCAGAAGAGGCGGGAGCTTTCGCTCTCGCCTCACTGCATCATCAGTGCGCCGGCTCTGTGCATGACCCCGGCATGATTTTCATCATGCGAAGGTCTTCACCCTTCCGACTGTTCGCGACGCACCGGCTGCCTGACCACTTGCGTGTCCGGGCTGCCGGCTCCGCCAGACACAGCCTTTCGGCCTGGTCTTTCGACCCGCGTCTTGCGGCCTGCATTGCGGTTACCGCCGCTTGCAGGTCCATCGGTACAGCGTCCTTGCTTTCGCTCCTACGCTGCCCCCCTGTGCTCGCCCGTTTTCCGCCGCCCGGCGTTTCCGCTAGGCCTTGGTCCCGGCAGGGGCCAGAGGTTTCCGGTTCATTACGGC
>CANBZE010000083.1 GCA_947373775.1 Alphaproteobacteria bacterium | reverse complement strand
GGCGGTGCCGCCCGTGCCCGTACCCGTGCCGGTGCCCGTGCCGCCCTTGCCGCCGGCGCCGCCAGTGGCCGAAGCGATGTTGGTGCCGCCCGTGCCGGTGCCGCCCTTGCCGCCGGCGCCGCCTGTGGCGCTGGTGGTAACGCTCAAATCATTGGAGGAGTCGCCGCCGGCGCCGCCATTGCCCACGCCGCCCGCGCCGCCATTGCCCACGCCGCCGGCGCCGCCTTCGGCGCTGGAGGAGGTGGTGCCGCCCGTCGCTGTCGCGCCGATCACGGTGATGTTGGTGGTGCCGCCGGTGTTGGTGGCGCTGCCGCCCTGCGAGGAATTGTTGTTGGTGTTCTTGATCGTCGAATTCAGTTCGGCGATCGCCGCGGCAAGCGCCAGCGCCGCCGCGTCCGACGTGTTGTTGTTATTGTTGGTCGTGTTGGTCGTGTTGGTATTGTTGTTGTTATTATTGTTGTTGTTATTGTTGTTGTTATTGTTGTTATTGCCGCCGCCGCCGTTGTTGCCGCCGCCATGACCGTTGCCGCCGCCGTTGCCGTTGCTGCCGCCGAAGTTGAAGACGTTGGTCTTCTGGATGTCGATCGACTTGTTGATCGAGATGTTCTTCGACGCGTCGATGACCTTGGAATTGTCGATATTCTTGGTGATGTTGATGTTCTTGGACGCATCAACATTGTTGGTGATGGTGATCGGCTTGTAGATGTCGACCGACTTGTTGATGTTGATGTTCTTGGACGCGTCGATGTTGTTGGTGACGTGGTTGTCCTTGTACACATTGATATTCTTGGAATTATCAATGTTGGTGTACTGGCGATTGTCCTTGTAGATGTCGATCTTCTTCGAATTGTCGAAGTGCTTGGAATTGTCGACGTTATAGGTCGGGTGGTCGTTATAGACCCCGATGTTCTTGGAGTTGTCGACACTCTTGTTGAAGGTGATGTTGTTGTTGACATCAATCTTCTTGTCGCCGCCGTTATAGCGGGCATGGCCGCCGCCCCAGGAGGCGGTCTCGGTGTTCGGCGCAGCGTCGATCTTGCCGCCGCCATTGCGGCCGCCCCAGCTGCCGCGCGAGGTGTTGTGCTGGACGTCGATCTTGGCGCCGCCGTTAAAGCCGGCCTGGCCGCCCCAGCTGCCACGCGGGTTGTTGTTCTGGGTGTTGTTCTGGGCATCGATGTGGTTGCCGCCGCTGAAGACGGTGGGGTTGGCATCGATCTTCTGGGAATTGTCGAAACCGGCGCGGCGACCAAGCTGGGCGCCGAAATGATTTCCGTTATCTTGATGTCCCGTCGCGGGTGCGACTGAAGGATTGGCGTCGATCTGGCGCGAACTGTCGAACCCGGCGCGACGCTGGCCGCCGAAACGGCTGCCGGTGTCGGCCTGGTTGCCGGCGGGTGTTGCGGCGGGATTGACGTCGATCTTGCGCGAATTGTCGGAACCGCCGCGATTGCCGGCCGCGAAGCCGCCGAAGCGCGAGGAGTTGTCGACATCGATCTTGCGCGAGCCGTCAAAGCCGCCCGAGCGGTTGGCGTTGAAGCCGGGGTTATGCTGCTGCTGGCTGCCCGCATCCACATTCATGCGGCGCGAGCTGCCGAACAGGCGCGAATTGTCGACCTGGTGGTCGGCGTTGATCTGGCCGCCGGCCTGGTTGCCGCCCGTCTGGGCGCCATAGGTGTTGATAGGCTGGTCGCTGCCGAAGTTGCGATGACCGCCGCCGGCATTGCCGCCGCCGAAATTGCCGCGGCGGCCATTGCCGGTGTCGACATTCAGCTGCTGCTGGGAATTGTCGGAATTGGCGCGATCCTGCACGTTGAGCTGGCGGCCGCCAAAGTTACCGAAGTTGCCGCGGCCGGCATTGTCGCCGCCGCGATTGTTGTTGTCGAAGTTGCGGCGATTGCCGCCGTCGAAGCCGGCATCGTTGTTCGCGCCATCGGCATTGCGGTTGAAGACGTTGAGCGGCTTGGAGAAGCCGATGCTGCCGGAAATGTTGCCGCCGCCGATCGGGCCGCCATCGTTGCGGCCGACATTGCTGGCGGCATTGTTGCCAACGTTACCACCGGCGTTGCCGGGGTTGTTCATATTGGGACGGAACGCGCTCATGCCGTTGCCCGGCGAGCGGCGTTCATTCATCTGGCGGATATTGCTCTGGTCGACGCCAGGCACGCCATCGCAGGTCAGGTTTGAGACACGGCCGCCGTTCGGCGAAGGGTTGCCCCATTTGTCGGACGGATTTGAGACACCGGCGTTGTGGTGTGACGTGCCGAGCTGGTTCAACCCGCCGGCATTTGCCGCCAGCGGCTCGATAACCATGCTGGTTGAAACCAGCGCGGATGTAAGAAACATCAGGCTTTTAACGGACATACTCAGTTTCCTTCACCATCAGGGGCATGAATGGTCGCGCGAGACGCTTCATGATCCGTGCCAGCTAAGGAACCCCCACCTTTTAGCCCTGTCCCGAAATGGGACTGCGCCATGTTCTGGGTCAGTGTGGGGGACAACCGATAAAAATCCGGTAATCGCGGAAACCTAAATCCGGAAATTTCTGCCCCGTTTCGAGAATCTTTCGCGCGTTTGTACGCGCGGAACGCGAAAATTCAGGAAGCAGTAAGGTTTTCGTAGGTGCGGCGCCTTTGGGCGGCGTACTGGCATGGCTTTCGCTCTGTTCCCTGGCAAATGGCCGCCATGCGTTCCGTTACGGAGCATGACGGCTTCAAGGACCAAAGGATTACGGGGCCATGAAGCATAAGAATTCGCATTTGCTGGTTGGGTACTGGAGCCGGCTGCGCAAAGGTCGTGATGTCCCCGACCAGACCGATATCGATCCGCGCGCCATCAAGCGCCTGCTTTCTTATACGTTCATCCTGGATTGCGAGAATCCGGCGCGTCCGCTTTACCGTCTTGCCGGCACCGCCCTGTGCGAACGTTTCGGTTTCGAACTGAAAGGCACCAGCTTCCTGGCCCATTGGGAATCCCAGTCCGGCCTGTCTTTGTCTTCCCTGCTGCGCCAGGCGCTGAAAGCCGGCCAGCCGGTGTGCCTGTCCTCCATCGCCGCCACCGCCGACAACGGCATGGTCGAGCTGGAAACCATTCTCACCCCTGTCTCCTTCAATGGCGGCGAAGCCACCCGCTTTTTCGGCATGGTCCAGATGCTGAGCGATCCCACCCCGCTTCTGGGCCGGTCCATCGCCTATGAACGCCTGGTAGGTTCGCAGATCATCCAGGAAGACGAACCGCTTTCCACCTATGATCAGGACCGGGATCAGCCCCCGCCGCCGCCGCCGCCGCCGAGCTTGCGGGCCCATCCCAAGGCGCCGTATCTGCGCCTGGTGGTGTCACAAGACAGTCCCGCCTTCCTGCACTTCGGATCCGGCGACCTGCTTCAGAAAATGTTCGATGTGATTGGCCGCTGGCGCGCCGCCAACAGCGAGGATTACAGCCGCTTCGTCTAAGGACGTGGCGGAATCGTCGTGGACGGCGTGTTCAGGTCCGGGCGCTGCGCGGTGATGTCCTTCACCGGCGGGTGATCCACCGGATCATTGCGCAGGATGTCGGTATCCAGCCGCGCAGCATTTCTCTTCTGCTGCAAATACGGAATTTCATACGCCTCGACCTTGGCGCGATAGGCCTCGAACGCGGCATTATCCTGGGCCGTGCGCTTGTCGCAGCGTTCCGCCGGCAGGCCCGCCTGTTCCTGGCACCACAAGTCGAAATTCATTTCCTTGACGGGAAGATTGCCGTTGCGCTGGGCCAGCGCAGGGCCGGCCACAACCAGGATCATCAGGGCAAGACGCAGTTTCATGACATCAGCCTAGGCGCTTTGCCGGACCTTGGACAGCCGCAAAAAAGCAACGGCCCGCGCCTTGTGGGGCGCGGGCCGCTGGTATTCGTGACGTTAATGATTACGGCTGAAGCGTAACAACCGTGCGGCGGTTCTTGGCTTCCTTGACATTGTCTTCGGTCGCGACAGCCAAGTCGGTTTCGCCGACGCCGCTGGCATGAATGGCCGCGCGGCGCGCGCCCATCTTCACCAGGGCTTCGACCACAACATTGGCGCGCTTGACCGACAGCGCCTGGTTGTAGTCCGAGGAACCCGAGGTATCGGTAT
Organism: Alphaproteobacteria bacterium; assembly: GCA_947373775.1. The sequence goes on along the minus strand of CANBZE010000083.1, from coordinate 3,302 downwards.
GGCCGACGACCGTGATGTTGGTCTGGCCGCCGGTACGGGCGGAGGCGATCACCGAGTCCAGCACCGTCAACTGCTCGGCCTTCAGGGTCCAGGAGTCGAAGTCGAAATAGACCGTGAAGTCGTTGCTGACCTGGGCAGCCGGCGCGGGCACCGGGGCCGGAACCGGGGCAGACGCCACGGGCGGCGGCGGCGGAGCCGGGCGGGCGGCTGTTTCCAGACGCACGATCGAGGAATCCAGCGCGGTCTTGCAGGCCTGGCTGGCGGCAGCGGCGCTGGGCACGGTGCCGTACAGGACCCAGCAGTCATAATCGGCCTGGGCGCGGGCGGCCTGTTCGGGGAACTGGTCCTTGCCGGCCGCGATGTCACGCACCAGACGGGTGCGCAGGGCGGACTGGGCCGGGCCATTGGCCGCTTCCAGTTCCGGCTCGGTGCCGCCATTGGCCAGGTCCGCCTTGGCGGTGAAGGCCTTGGCGAGCAGGTCGCTGGAGCTTTCGCTGTCCGAGAAGGGGTTCAGCGAGGAGAAGAAGCCGCCTGAATCCTCGGCGGGTTCGGCGGGCAGGGCGGTGGCCTGGGCGGACAGATCGCCATAGTCCTTGGCCAAAGCCTGGGTGAAAGGCGTGCCGGCGCCGGCATCTTCGGCGTCATCACTGGAACAGGCGGCAAGGCCCAGGGCCAGGACGCCGGCCGCAGCAAGCATGGTCAGGCGGCGGCAATGGCCGCGAGAAATAGTCACAAAGCGCATATTATTAAGTCCCCACGAGGCGGCGTGTAATTCGGGCCCCAGCCCTGCTCCGTGCCGCAAAATTTTACCCGCCTTTCCTATAGCGCGGCGGGCAGAAGCGAAAAAGGCCCCTGTTTCAAAATGGTTGACCGCCTCCGGACCCCTCAAATGGACCCCCGAAAGCGAAAAACAGGCGGTTTTTGGCCTCTGCGGCCTTCCGGTAACCTCCTGTTGACCCTGCCGGGGGTACAACGGCTTGAAACATTAACAATTGGGCGGGGCCCATGCAGGGCTTGGCGATGTCCTTACAGGACGCCGAACCGGTCGTCGCCAAGGCGGGGGCTGAGCGCCGGCGCTTTCGCCGTGTCCGGGTGGACCTGCCCGGGCGCCTGTTCATTCCGTCCGATGCCCGCGAATCCCGCTGCACCATTTCCGACCTGTCGCCGGGCGGCGCGGCCATCGTCTGCGAGATCATTCCCGAGGCCGGCACTCCGGTGGTGCTCTATGTCGACAACTTCGGCCGCTTTGAAGGCAATGTGGTGCGCCGCGACGGCTATGGCTTCGGCATCGCCTTTGTCTGCACCCCCTCCAAGCGCGAGCGCACCGCCGAGCAGCTGATCCTGTTCCTCAACAAGACCCTGGTGGATGACAGCGTGCTGCGCCGTCATGAACGCTCCAACCAGAAGGGCTTTGCCAAGTTCACCCGCGCCGACGGCCAGATCGTGCATTGCGAGGTGATGGATATTTCGGTCGGTGGCGTGTCGCTGAAGACCGACGTCAAGCCGCCGATCGGCGAGTTCGTGCTGATCGCCCAGATCGCCGGCCGGGTGGCGCGCCATCATGCCGACGGCATCGGCATCGAATTCCTCGGCCAGGAAAAGACCGCCGACCAATCCGTGCACCAGATCAATATCGTCCGCGGCTAGGCCATCGCCCGGCGCATGTAAGCGCGGCGCTTTCCGATCATCTTCATCACCGCATACTGACCGGCGAACAGCATCACCTTGCTGGCGGTGGCGTAAATACCCATGAACGCGGCCCAGCCGAGGACGCTCATATGCTGCGCCACCACCAGGTTGAGACCTGCGGAAAAGAACATCAGCCCCGCCCAGACATAACCGAAGGTCACGCCCAGATCGCCGACGTATTGAAGGGCGCGTTCGGGCAGGTATTTCAGCATCCAGCCGCGCTTGAGCATCGCCGCGCCCAGCAGGCAATAGATCAGGCTGGGCTTCAGCATAACGAACAGCGGATTGCCGGAAATCAGCGTGGCGGTTCCCAGCGAGATGATCACCACCAGGCCGATCCATTGCAGCGCATCGATGCTGCGGCCTCTGGCCAGTTCCCAGCCGATCTGGCCCAGCGCCAGCGCCAGGCCCGCCGCGACCGACAGCGTGATGCTGTGGGTGAGGGCATAAAGCGCCAGGAAGAACAGTGTCGCCACCATGTCCGTCAGCACCGCGCGGGCCGAATGCAGCAGCTCTTTCACGCCATCACCGCATGATAGGCGGCGGGATCGGCAATACGTGCTTCGCGGCGCACCTCGGTCAGCGGGCGCGGCAACAGGGCTTCCCAGTCCATGTCCTGCATCCAGCGCGCCGTCTTGCCGTTCTTCCAGGCTTCGCGCACCGCGGCGCGCGCGGCGGGCGGCAATTGAGGCCAGCTCATGACCACGATCAGCGCCGCACCCAGGTTGCGCGAATGGGCATACATGAAAGCCAGCAGGCAGATCTCGCCGAGCGGATCGCGGCCATAACCGGTCAGGGTGTGGGTCAGGTCATGGGAATCGCGCATGCGTTCACGAAACAACTTCACGTCGGGCGGCACCGGATCGGTTTCCCAGTCCTGCGAGGCCTGCACCAACCCGTCTGCCGACAATTTTTCGTCTTCCATGAAATCGAAATAGGCGCGGCCTATGGTGCCGGCCGGCAGAGCCGACAGGGTGGCGCGATCGGTGAGAACATTCAGCAGCACGCGACGTTCGCGCAGCACGGCCGATCCCGTGGGGCTATGCTGGAAGCGGCGGAAGGCCTTGATGCCGGAACGACCGCGCAGGGCGCGAAAGATCGCGAAGATTTCTTTGGTGTCGCCGGTTGCGAACAGGCGCCGCACGGCGCGCACCGCTTCGAAGGGCTTCAGGCGGGTGTCGCTGGCGAGAAGGGCGTACATTGCTTTGGTCCTTGCATTCCCCCGTCTTATGCCTACTATATACAATATTGTCAATAGTGAGTTAAACCGTTGGCCCAGAAGCAAAAACGTATCCGCCGCCGTCCCGAAGAGGCCAAGGCCCTGATCCTGGATGCAGCGGAAACCTCGATGAAGGCCGGCGGGCCGGCAGCCTTGCGGTTGCAGGACGTGGCGCGCGCCGCTGGCGTCTCCCATCCCACCATCCTGCATCACTTCGGCAGCCGTGAAGGGCTGGTGCGGGCGCTGAACCTGCGCAGCCTGGAAGCCCTGACCGCCGGCGTGATCGAACGGATGCGCGAAGCCAAGTCCGGCGATGAAGGCATCAGGCGCACCTTCGAAGCCTACCGGGATGGCCTGGCGCAGCGCACCATCTGGCTGCTGCAATCGCAGGAGC
>CANBZE010000082.1 GCA_947373775.1 Alphaproteobacteria bacterium | reverse complement strand
GAGGCCGTGCGAAGCGATCCATCGCGCCTTCCCTGGACAGAGACCGCGCGCAATCTGCAGGCCCGCCTGCGGCTGATGCATGGTTTGGAAGCAGACATCTGGCCGGCCTCGGATGACGCAAGCCTGATCGCGAGCCTTCAGGACTGGCTGGGACCGCATCTGCATGGGCTGACGCGGCTTGGCGATGTCGCGGGCCTGGATCTGGGCACCATTCTGTTGAACCGGTTGGAATGGAGTCTTAGAGCGCGGCTCGACAAGGAATTGCCCACGCATCTGCCGTTGCCCGGCGGACAGGCGGCGGTGGATTACACCCAGCCGGTGCCCATCGCCGCCGCGCGCGCCCAGCATTTCTATGGGTTGGCTGAAACGCCCAAGCTTGCCGGCGGGCAGATACCCTTGCGGCTCGCGCTGTTGTCGCCGGCGGGACGGCCGATTGCGCTGACCGCCGATATTGCGGGCTTTTGGCGTGGCGCCTGGGCCGACGCCCGCCGCGACATGCGCGGCCGCTATCCCAGACATAACTGGCCGGAAAATCCTCTTCTGCCGTGACGCTTTCGCGTCCGCCCAATCCTGCCTAAGATCGACGGGAGGGGCGGGGCGCTCTCATTGCAAACGGATTCACGCAGCCTCAGGCAAGATTTTCCATGCACGTCCCGCGTCGCGGCAACGCCCCTGACAACGCTACCCTGATCGGCTTTACGAATTTGCGCCGTGCCCGCACCAGCCGCCCGCTGGTGATCGAAAAGGGCAGGGGCATTTTTCTGATCGACGAGAATGGGCGCGAATATATAGAGGGCTGTTCGTCCTTCTACAGCGCCGCGCTGGGCTTCTCCGAGCCCGAGCTGGTGGAAGCGGCGATCCGCCAGATGCGCCAGTTGCCCGCCTATGCGTCGGGTCTGTACCGCACCGTTCCGGCGGCGCTTGCCCTGGGCGAGAAGCTGGCCGCCATGGCGCCGATGGCCAATGCCCGCGTGTCCTTCGCGTCAACGGGTTCCGAAGCCAACGACTTTCTCATCAAGTTTATGCGCTTCCGCAATGCTCATCGCGGCGAGCCGCGGCGCGTGAAAATCATCGCGCGCGCCCTCAGCTATCACGGCGCCACCATTGCCACCGCGCCGCTGGGCGGCTTTCCCGGCACCGCGCGCGCCTTCAACCTGCCAATGCAGGATGTGATCACGGTCAGCCAGCCCGATTATGTCAATGACGCCATTGCCGGCGAGGAGGAAGCGGCCTTCACCGCGCGCATGCTGGCGGAAATCGAACTGGCCATCGAACAAGCCGGCCCCGAAACGGTCGGCGCCATGATCCTGGATCCGGTGTCTTACAGCGCGGGCTGTGTCGTGCCGCCGGCCGGATATCTCACGGGCCTGCGTACGCTGCTGGATCGCTACGGCGTCCTGCTGTTCGACGATGAAGTGATCACGGGCTTCTGCCGCACCGGCCATATGTTCGCGAGCGAAACATTCGGCATGCGGCCCGACTGCATGACCTTGGCCAAGGCGTTATCCGGCGCCTATTTCCCAATCTCGGCGATTGTGATGGACGGCGATTTCTATGATGGGCTGGAGCAGGGTTCGGAAGATGAGGGCACTTTCTCTCATGCCGCGACCTATGGCGGACACCCGGTGGCCGCCGCCGTCGCGCTGCGCATGATCGAGATCATCGAGGGGCGCGACATACTGGGCCATGTCCGCAGGGTCGCGCCCAGGCTGCAACAGCTTCTGGAGTCGCTGGCCGGTCATCCCATGGTATTCAACATTCGCGGGGTCGGGCTTGGCGGGGCGGTGCAATTGCACAGCCGCGCCGATGCACCCGGCGCGCGCGGCCAGGCGATGCAGGAGGCGATGATGGCGGAAGGCTTGCTGCTGCGGGTGGTGAAGGACACGATCAACTTCGCTCCGCCGCTGATCATTACCGAAGCGGAGGTAGGGGAGCTATTCGCCCGTTTCTGCCGAGCCCTGGAAACGGTTCAGCGTTCGGAGCGCGCGGCATGAGCGCATTCCTTGTTGGTTATACCGATCGCTGGTCGGCCCGGGCCGACGGCCAGATCGCGGTCAAGGTTTCCTCGCCCGGTGGCGATTACCAGGCCGACCTGGTGCGTATCCGCAGCGCCGATCCCAATCCCGCCGGTCCCGGCATGATTTTCGAAAATGTTCCGGCGGCGTTTGCAGGCAGCTATCCGGGCCGCGCGCAGGCGATCCATAACGGCTCTTATGGCCTGGTGGCGCTGGAGGGTTTGGTGTTGCCGCAAGAATGGACGCGAGCGGTGCGGGTGCAGCCTTGGCTGCTGGATGGCCGGCCACAAGCAGTTGTGTCTTTTCTGGGCGGCAAAGGGCTTTCACTGCATGTCACGGGCGAAGGCGCCGAGCTTGCCGTTGGCAATACGCGCTGCAAGGTCGCGGCGCCGATGCTGCAACGGCGCTGGTACGAGCTGCAGGTGATCTGTACGGGTGGATCGCTGCGCCTTGTGCAGACCGCGCTCACACAGGATTGGGGCGTGTCCGGCAGCGGGCAGGTAGTTCTCTCCGCCACCATCGATCCGCCCACCGCGATGCTGCTGGCGGCGGCGTCGGTTGGCGCGGGCAGATATGGCGATCACCTGAATGGCCGGCTCGAGCATCCACGGCTGCTGAAGGGCGCAGCCGAGGCGGGCGCGCCGCTCGAGCCCGTCATTGCGTGGTGGGATTTCAGCCTGGACATTCCCACCCAGAGGATTTCCGACCGCGGCCCGCAAAAGCTGCATGGCGAACTGGTCAACATGCCCACGCGCGCGATGCGCGGCGCCTCCTGGAAGGGCGATGTCCTCAAATGGACCGACGCACCCGACCAGTACGCCGCGGTGCATTTCCATGACGATGATCTGTACGACTGCGGCTGGCAGACCGATTTCACCTTCGACGTTCCCGCTGACCTCTCCAGCGGCGTCTATGGCATCCGGCTGACGTCTGGGGACGAGCAGGACATCGTGCCGGTATTTGTGTTGCCGCCGTCCGGCACCGCCACCGCGAAAGTCGCCATCCTGTTCCCGACTTACACCTATCAAGTGTATGCCAATTTCGAGCGCGACAATTTCGATGAGGCGTTTCGCGCCCGCCGCGCCGCATGGGGCGTCTATCCGCATCATCCCGCCGAGCACAAGGAATTCGGTCTTTCTACCTACAACTGGCACAGCGACGGTTCCGGCGTCGCTTTCTCTTCGCTGCGTCGCCCCGTGCTGACCTTGCGTGCCGGGCAGATGGCCTATGTCGATCCCAAGGGGTCGGGCCTGCGCCACTTCCCCGCCGACATGCACCTGGCCGCCTGGCTGGACGCCATGGGCATCGCCTGGGATGCGATCACCGACCATGATCTGGAGCGCGAAGGTGTGGCGTTGCTGTCGCGCTACGCTTGCGTGCTCACCGGAACGCATCCCGAATATCAAAGCCTTGGTACTTTGAACGCGGTACGCGACTGGCTGGGCGAAGGCGGCAGGCTGGCTTACATGGGCGGCAACGGATTTTACTGGCGCGTCGCCGTGTCCGACGCGGTGCCCGATACGCTGGAACTGCGCCGCACCGAAAGCGGGACGCGCGCCTGGGCGGCAGAGCCGGGCGAATATTATCATGCCTTCGATGCGGGATATGGCGGGCTTTGGCGGCGCCAGGACCGCACGCCGCAAAGTCTGGTCGGTGTCGGCTTTACCGCACAGGGCCGGTTTGAAGGCTCCTATTACCGGCGCATGCCAGACTCCTATGCGCCCGATTTGGCCTGGCTGTTTGCTGGCGTGACGGACGAAACCATCGGTGGCTTCGGTTTCTCGGGTGGCGGCGCCGCGGGCTTCGAACTGGACCGCGCCGATCCGGTGCTGGGCACGCCGCCCAATGCGCGTCTTCTGGCCCGCTCCGAAGGCCATCAGGCGCATTTCGGCGTCACCTTGGAAGATCTTCTTGTGCCGGTCGCTTACGCCTTGCCGGGCAACGCGCCCGATCCGTTGATCCGCGCCGACATGGTGTATTTCGAAACGGCAAAGGGCGGCGCGGTCTTCTCCACCGGCTCGATCACCTTTTGCGGCAGCCTGCCCTGGAACAATTTCGACAACCAGATCTCGCGCCTGCTGCGCAACGTGGTGACGCGGTTCATGGCCTAAGGAAGCTTTTCCAACCCCGTGCCCTTCCAGACCGGCTGGGCCTCCGGCCGGATGATATAAGCGAGGAAAGCGGCGGCTTCGTCGGGCTGGGCGGCATAACCCGTCACCGCGCCGGTATAGTCGAAATGCATTTCCACTTCCTTGGGCATAACGCCCACGACCTCAACGCCGGGTACCGTGACCTCTTCCGACATCGGACCCAGCGCATACTGTACGCCGTCGCGCGCAATGGCTTGGCCAGGTGTGCCGGCGGTGGGCACCGGCTTGACGCCGGCAAAGTCGGGACGCGCCAAAAGCTCGGCGACCATCTTGCCGGCAGCGCTGCCGCGCGTGGGGTCGGTGAAGCCAACGCCGCTGCCGGCTTTCAGCACGGCGATGAATTTGGGCAGGCTCGAGATATCGGGGTGCGGGGCGCCGGCCTTGATCGCCAAGCCGAAATTGGCGCGGCCGATGGGGGTGAAGGGGCCTGGCTTGAGATTGGCCGCAACGTCTTTCAGGTCGGGCAGGGGCAGCAGCACCAGATCACCGGGCGTCCTGTTCTTCACATTGTCATGCGCCCTGGTGACGGTGCCGCCGACGATGGTGACGTTCTTGCCCGTCTCCGCCGTCCAGGATGCGGCCAGGGTGCGCAGGCCCGGATTCGTGCCGCCCGAGGTAAAGACGGTGATATCGGCCTGGGCGGCGGTGGCCGTCAGCAACAAAGCCGTGGCAGCTGCGGTTTTCCGCATTGTGTTTCCTTCCCTGTTGGGCCGGCGGATACTGCCCCAAAAGCGGGCCCTGCGGGGAATGATTTTGAAGGCCCGTTGAGGTTTGCAGCGCATTCAAGAACAATGCGCCTGCAACCACCGGTTCCGCTCATGCCCAACCGCCGTGACATGCTGGCCGGGATCGGGGCGTTGGGCTTGCTGCCGCCCAGCATCCAGCGCGCGCTGGCACTGCCCGCGGCGCAGCGCACCGGCACGGTGCAGGACGTGCGCCATGTGGTGATCCTGATGATGGAGAACCGGGGCTTCGATCATTATTTTGGTACGTTGAAGGGTGTGCGCGGTTTCGGCGACCGCCATCCGGTGCCGCTGGAAAGCGGCAAGCCGGTCTGGTTCCAGTCCGACGGCGCACGCGAGATCGCGCCCTATCACCTGGATACCGCCACCACCAGCGCGCTGCGCGTGCCGGGTACGCCGCACAGTTTCCGCGATGCGCAGGCTGCCTGGAACCAGGGCAAGTTCGGCCATTGGCCAAAATACAAGACGCGCTATTCCATGGGCCATTACAAGCGCGCCGACCTGCCGTACCAGTTCGCGCTGGCCGACGCCTTCACCCTCTGCGACGCCTATCACTGCTCGGTGACCACCGGCACCGATCCCAACCGGATTGCCTTCTGGTCGGGCAGCAATGCCGATCCGTCGGCGCGCGCACGGGGCGAAAACGGCACGGCCGACAATTCCGAACCCGACAATCTGCGCTGCTGGATCAAAGGCGCGCTGCCCGAGCCCGGATACACCTATGCCGGCTCATCTCTCACCTGGCCCACCATTCCCGACGTGCTGGAAGCTGCGAAGGTCAGCTGGCGCATCTACCAGGATCCCAATGACAACTGGACCGGGGCGATGCATGGCGGGCTGGCGTTTGAGAGCTTCCGCACCGCCAAGCCCGGTTCGCCGCTGTATAAAAAAGGTATGTCGCATTGGTCGTTGGAACGGTTCGCGCAGGATGCCCGGGGCGGCAGCTTGCCGGAGGTTTCATGGGTGCTGCCGCCGATGCTGTGGTCCGAGCATCCTGGTCCCTCCAGTCCTGCCCAGGGTGCCGAATTCATCGCCCGTGTGCTGGACGCATTGACCGAAAACCCCAAGACCTGGGGTGAGACAGTGCTGCTCCTCAATTTCGATGAGAATGACGGCATGTTCGATCATGTGCCGCCGCCGGCCGTGCCGTCTTATAACAGCGACGGATCGCTGGCGGGCGGCGCGACAATGAAGCTGGACGGGATGTATTTCTCTGATCCCGCTCGTGCGCATCTGCTGGCGGAAGACACAATCAGCGGCACGGTGCGCCCCTGGGGCCTGGGGCCGCGCGTGCCGATGATGGTGATCTCGCCCTGGAGCAAAGGCGGCTGGGTCAACAGCCAGACCTTCGATCACACCTCGGTGGGACAATTTCTGGAAAAGCGGTTCGGCGTCACCATTCCCGGCATCAGTCCCTGGCATCGCGCGGTGTGCGGCGACATGCTGTCGGCGTTCAATTTCGTCTCACCAAACGATCCGGTGCGGCCACACCTGCCCGATACCAAAGGATCGGCGTCCCAGGTGGCGCAGGCGCAGAAGCGTCCCAAACCCGAGCCGCCGGCCACGCCGCAGAAACCGTCGCAGGAGCCGGGCAGCCGGCTGTCTCGCGCCTTGCCCTATGTCTTGCATGCGGATGGCATGCCAGACGGCGAAGCGATGAAAGTCGTTTTCCGCAATGACGGCAAAGCTGGCGCGGTGTTCCAAGTCTACGATCGGCAGCATCTGGATCGCATCCCGCGCCGCTATACGGTGGAAGTGGGCCATTCATTGATGGCGCGTTGGGGTGCGGGTGCCAAATATGATCTATGGATCCTAGGCCCGAACGGCTTTGTCCGCGAACTCGTAGGCATTATCGATGATGGGTTCCCAGTCGAATTGGCTTATCACGCCGCGGAGCGGGCGGTGGAAATACGCGTGACAAATCTTGGCGATGCGGCACGCAAGCTGACTCTGGAATCGAATGTCTATGCGCCTGTTTCAGCCAGGCCGATCAGCGTCAAAGCCAACGGCACAGCAACCTTGCGCTGGGACGTTTCCAAAAGCGGAAACTGGTATGATCTGACGCTGAAAGGCGAAGCAGGCTTTGTCCGCCGCTTCGCCGGCCGTCTGGAAACCGGCAAGGACAGTGTCAGCGATCCGGCTGTTTAAGGCGCCGGGTATTTCCGCAAGGCCTTGGGCTTGTCCGCATTGGCGCCGACCAGCCTTTTGTCGCGTGTCACCCAGCTGATCTGCAGGCTGAAGCCGGCGGGCGTGTCGGTGTGGTAGCTCTGATAGGCCGCCTGGTAGATGTCGTCGTTCACCTTTTGATTGTCCGGTCCGATATGGGCGGTGGCGGTATCTGTGGCGGCATGCAGTCCGCGCGCCTCCAGCGCCTCGCGCACCTTCTCCACGTCCCAGGGCGCAATACCATAGGAGACATGATCGATGATCGCCGCTTCGGCAGGCGGCTGCTGGAGAAGAAAGGGATTGGGGCCGCGGCAGATCACGTCGCCTGCGTCGCCGGCCATCATCTCCACCTGGGTGCCT
>CANBZE010000081.1 GCA_947373775.1 Alphaproteobacteria bacterium | reverse complement strand
TTGATCTGCCAGACGGCGTTGGCGATGTCGCCAATCACTTCGATCTGGGGGAAATAGACCGGGTCTACCTCCGCCGAGCGGAAGCTGACATGGATGACTTCAGTGCCGCCGGTCCGCATGAAGAAGGGCGGTTTTTCGATCACGTCATGACCGATATTGACGATCAGGTCGGCGGCGGCCACGGCGGCATGCACGAAATCGCCCGACGACAGGGCGGCGCAGCCGACAAACTTGGGGTTGCGCTCGTCCACCACGCCCTTGCCCAGCTGGGTGGTGACAAAGGGAATGCCGGTCTTTTCGATCAGCTGGGTCAGCATGCGGCTGGTCTGGGTGCGGTTGGCGCCGGCGCCGATCACCAGCAGCGGCGACTTGGCACGTTCGATCCGGGCCACGGCGGCACGGATGGATTTTTCGTCCGCCGAGGGGCGGCGGATATGGCTGGCCTTTAGCGGCACCGAGTCCGTCTGCTCGTCGGCGATGTCCTCGGGAAATTCGATATGCACCGCACCGGGCTTTTCTTCCTGCGCCAGGCGGAAAGCTTCGCGCACGCGGCTGGGAATATTGTCGGCCGAGGCCATCTGGTGGGTGAACTTGGTCAGCGGACGCATCATGTCCACGATATCCAGGATCTGGAAGCGACCCTGCTTGGAGCTCTTGATGGGCTTCTGGCCGGTGATCATCATCATCGGCATGCCGCCGAGCTGCGCATAAGCGCCGGCGGTGACCAGGTTGGTGGCGCCCGGTCCGAGGGTCGCCAGACTCACGCCGGCCTTGCCGGTGTGGCGCCCATAGGTGGCGGCCATGAAGCCCGCGCCCTGTTCATGGCGGGTCAGGATCAGCTTGATCTTGGTGGAACGCGACAGGCTGTCCAGGAAATCGAGATTTTCCTCACCCGGAACGCCGAAGACATATTCGACGCCTTCCTCTTCCAGACATTGAATGAACAGATCGGATGCCTTGGTCATGGGGTCCTCGTTGGGAAAGCGTTGGAAGAAAGCGGCAGGCCGGTCACCCGGCCTGCCGTATCAATGATCAGACGACGCCGTAGGCCAGCATGGCGTCGGCGACTTTCTTGAAGCCGGCGATGTTGGCGCCGCGGACGTAATCGACATGGCCGTCCTTTTCCTTGCCGTATTCCAGGCAGCGGGAATGGATGCCGAGCATGATGTCCTTGAGCAGTTGCTGGAGTTCTTCTTCCTTCCAGGAGCGGCGCCCCGAGTTCTGGGCCATCTCAAGGCCCGACACGGCGACGCCGCCGGCATTGGCGGCCTTGCCCGGCGCGTAGAGGATCCTGGACTTCTTGAAGACGTCGATGCCGGCGAGATCCGTCGGCATGTTGGCGCCTTCGGCCACCGCGATGCAGCCGTTCTTGACCAGCATCTCGGCATCCGCGCCGTTCAGCTCGTTCTGGGTGGCGCAGGGCAGGGCGACGTCGCACTTGACGCTCCAGGGCCGCGCGCCGCCGCCGGTGAAGCTGGCGCCCTTGAACTCCTTCACATAGTCCGAGATACGGCCGCGGCGCTTGTTCTTCAGCACCTTCACCCACTCGATCTTCTCCTGGGTGATGCCGTCCGGATCATGGATGAAGCCCTCGGAGTCCGACAGGGTGAGCACCTTGCCGCCCAGCTGCACGATCTTCTCGGCGGCATGGGTGGCGACGTTGCCGGAGCCTGAGATGACCGCGGTCTTGCCCGCAACGCTGTTCTTGTTGGCTTCCAGCATGTTCTGCAGGAAGTAGACCGCGCCATAGCCGGTGGCCTCGGTGCGGATCAGGCTGCCGCCATATTCCAGGCCCTTGCCGGTCAACACGCCGGTGAACTCGTTGGTGATGCGCTTGTACTGGCCGAACATGTAGCCGATCTCGCGACCGCCCACGCCGATGTCGCCGGCCGGCACGTCAATGTCGGCGCCGACATGGCGATACAGCTCGGTCATGAAGGACTGGCAGAAACGCATCACTTCATGGTCCGACTTGCCTTTGGGATTGAAGTTGGAGCCGCCCTTGCCGCCGCCCATGGGCAACCCGGTCAGGCTGTTCTTGAAGGTCTGTTCGAAGGCCAAGAACTTCAGCACGCTTTCGGTGACCGACGGGTGGAAGCGGATGCCGCCCTTGTACGGCCCGATGGAGTTGTTGTTCTGCACGCGCCAGCCGCGCTGCACGCGGATGTTGTTCTTGTCGTCTTCCCAGCAGACGCGGAACGAGATCACCCGGTCCGGCTCGGCGATACGCCGCAGGATCTGGTACTCGTGATAGACCGGCTTTCCCTGGATGAAGTCGAAAATGTCATGTGCCGCTTCGTGCACCGCCTGGACGAATTCCGGCTGACCGGGGTTGCGGCGTTCCACGCCCTTGATGAAGCCGTCGAGATCGACATGTTCCTTGGTCATTTTATCCTCACTGGTTGTGTTGGTGGTTTTTAGGAAGGGCGTTGGGAAGCCCCCATTTTTTGCGGATGGCGTCGGCGGTGGCGAGCGCCTTGGCGGCGGCGTCATGCTGGGCGGCGGCGGCGGATGTGTTGCCGGTCATTTGCTCGGCCCGCGCCAGTCCGTCCAGCGCCAGATAGGTATCGTCCCATTCGCGGGCATTGCCGCTGTCGCGGTCCGTCAGGATCTTGGTGTTGGCCAGCGCCATCTGGAAATCCGCCTTGGCCTTGGCCGGGTTCATCTGTTTCAGGGAAAGTTCGCCGCGCACCCAATGCACCTGGTCGTCGGAATGCAGCGCGAAGGCGTTGTCCTTGTCGCCCGGCTTCATTTCGCTTTCGTAGAACTGATCGGTCAGGTCGAGTTGCTTCTGCGCTTCGTCCAGCTTGCCGGCGCCGGTCAGCGCCTTGGCATAGCCCAGCCGCCCCGAGGAGAGCTGGATGTTGGTCAGGAACGGATCGCCCGGACAGTTTTTCTCAAGGCTTTTCAGTTCGACATAGCGGGCATAATTGGCCACCGCCGCGTCCCATTTGCCCTGCTCGATCTCCACCAGGCCGGCGTGAATCCATTTCTCCGACAGGGACGCGCCGACATTGCTGAGATCGCCGCACCCGGTGCCGGCGTGGCCCGTGTTGGGAGCGGCGGCTTTTTGATCCAGCAGGGCGCCATAGGCCTTGTTGTCGGCTTCGGCATTCTTCAGGTCGTCCGGCGCATGGGTGATGATGTGCGCGGACGTATCAATTTCGACCAGGATGCGCAGAGCGCGCGCCACAAGCGATTCGGCCTCCGCGGCGACCGCCAGGTCGGCATCGGCCCTTTTGTCGCCATCGGTGATGCGCCGCGCCAGCTGGGCGCACATGTTGTAATCGTCCCGCGCGCGGGCGAACAGATCGCCATAGCGCGCGGCGGTGCCGCGATAGCAATGGAACTCCGCCTTCAGCAGCACATTGTCGGGATCGTCATCGATCGTGGCCAGGTCGCGTTCGATATTGTCCATGTCGCGCATGGCCTGGGACGGCTTGCCCGGTATCAACGCCATGCTGGCCTTCACGATATTGAGCGAGGTATCCAATCCAGTACTGGATTCCGTGTCAGGGAGATGAACCTTGGCCCAATCCGCATACTGCTGCTGGAATTTGCGGGTGGATTTCACAAGGCCGGTCACGCCGTTTTCGCTGTGCGGGATCAGACGGAAATTCTCGAAGCTGCTATAGAGCAGCCGCGTCATCTGTCCGAACATCATCTGGCTTTCCCGGGCAGATGTCGCGCGCGCCGCGTTGGCGATTTTCCACTCGAAGGTCGCCACCCCCGCCAGCGCCACGATCACTATCAGGGCGCACACCGCGGCGACGCGGAAGAAGCGGTCGAAACGCGCCTGCCGCGCGGCGCGGGCATTTTCCTCGGCCAGCGCCGCGACGCTGTCGGACAATAGCCGCCCGATGCGGGCGAACTTGCCGCCATAGCGTTCCGCCCAGGCCTGGGTGCGGGGACGCTCGTTCCACCAGTCCATCCATTCCTGGACCTGATCGACCGGCAAGGTGACGCGGCCCTGGCCGCGGCGGCCTTCCACCAGCGCCAGCAGGGCGCGGTATTTGCGCCCGTCGCGTTCTTCCTCGACCAGCCAGCCGCCTTCATCGGCATTTTCCACGCCGCCGCCGGAACGCGCTCCGATCCGGCCCCAGCGCCGCAACAGCGCCTCATGGCCCACATCCACCGGGGTTTCATCGGAAAGCGCGCGCACTTGCGCCGGCGAGGGCACCAGGAAGGAACAGTCATCGGCGCGGAAACGGTCGCAGACGCTGCGCAGCACCTGCGCATCGATGCCGGTTTCCGCCACCAGGGCATGGAACGGCAAGGCGCGGCGTATCACGCGGCCATCGCTGTCGATTTCGGCGATGGCGCGGAACATCTGCTCCACCGCCATCTCCTTGCCTTGAAGGCCGGCAAAGATTTCCTCGGCATGCTGGGACAGTGCGCCCTGGGCGCGGCCGATCGTGTCGTAATGGCTGATCGCCAGGTGCGGACGCATCGACGGCTGGGCGGCGCGGGCCGCTTCCCACAACCGCATCAGGCAATGCTGCAGCACCGGCAGTTGATCGAGCTCGTCGCTGACATCGTTGAGCAGTTGTTCCACCAGCAGCGGATCGATCGCGGCGCCGGCCTTGGCGACCGGCGCGGTGATGATCTGTTCGCGCTGGTCGCGGGTGGTGGACGGCACCAGGAACTGGGTGGCGCTGACCGCTTCGGGCAGGCCATAGAACTGGGCGCAGTCGCCGATGAAGTCCGACCGCATCGTGATGAGCACATGGATCGCCACGGCGCGTTCGCGGGTGGCCTCCAGCAAAGTTTGCACGAAGTGCGCCGCTTCCTCGCGCCACTTGGCGTTGGCGACCGGATCGTTGCCGGCATGGGCAAAGCGGAACAATTCCTCGAACTGGTCCACCACCAACAGGATGGTCTGGCCTTCCAAGGACGGGATTTCGGACAGCGACTTGCCCAGCCCGAAGCTGGAGCGGCGCAGGGCGCTGGCGATGCGCCCCTCGCGCACACTAGCCATGGCATCGGCGTCGGGGCCGTCCTCGCGCGCCAGCTTGGCAACTTCATGCGCCAGATTGTCCAGCGGCGCGTCGCCCGGGCGCATTTCGATCCAGCGCCACTGGCGGCCGCCATGCCCGGCGCTTTCCTGCTCCAGGATAGGCAGCAGCCCCGCGCGCACCAGCGAGGACTTGCCGCTGCCCGACGAGCCCACCACCGCGATGAAGCGGCCGCGGTCCAGCAGGCGGAACAGCGAATAGACCTGGTCCTCGCGGCCGAAGAAGTAGGCGTGATCGGAAGAGCCGAAGGGCCTCAGGCCCACGAACGGCCTGTCGGCGGAAAGGCCGGGCGGCTTTTCCTGGATCATTGGACGGCGCGCGAAGCCTGGACCACCGGATCCAGCGTGCCACGGTCGATCGTTTCAGTCTGCGTCAGGTCCAGCACCACGTCGATCTCGTTGCGTGGCGGGAAATTGCTCAGCACCAGCTTGCGCTGGCCCGGCGGCGGCAGGGCCACCACGGCGCGGCAGGCGAATTTTTCGCTGCGGCCCAGGTCGCGCCACTTGGCCAGTTCGCGGGAAGTGGCCTTGACCCACACTTCCGAGGCATTGGCCCAGCACAGCACCACCGAGGCGCAATTCTGCAATTCTTGCCGGTGCAGCGCCGCCAGTTCGGCAGGATCGCCTTCCAGCGCGGGCAGCCGCGGCTCCAGATGTTCGCTTTGCAGCAGCTTGGCCAGTTCCAGCGCATGATCCTGGTCTTCGGGCCGGTGGTAGACATAGACGGCGCGTTCGCCGTCCTGGCTCATCTCCGGCACCGCGGCGACGGTCTGCATGACGATCATGTCGTCCAGCCGCTGGATCAAAAAGTCCACGAACTTGCTGAGATTTTCGCCCACGATCTTGTCGGTGGCCAGGTGCTGGTCGAATTTCGCCAGCACTGCGGTGGAATCGCGGTCTTCGCCGCTGCCGCCTTCGGTCAACACCCGTGGCGCCCAGATCACGCGGTGGAACGGCGCGCGCGTCTCGTCGGTATGAGGCTTGTTTGTCTGCAGGCCACTGCGCGCCAGCTGCAATTTCGCGATGGGGTCTTCATCCTCGGGCGCATAGCCGGCCTTCTCGCCCAGCAGGTGCACCGCCAGGTCCGCCCTGGTCAGCGCCGCATCGATCATCTGCACGGCGCTGCCATCATGCGGGATTTCATCGTTTATGCCGGGTGTGACGATGAAGTTGCGGCCCTCAAGCTCTTCCACGATGCGGCTATAGGCGGCGCGCATATCGGCGGCAGGCTTAGCGACAAAGACAGTGCGGGCATTGGACGATGCGGGCCTCGCCACAGGCTTTTCCGCTACAGGCGCGGTGCGCTGGCGGGTCCGCCGGTCGTTGAAGGAGGAGAGAAAACGCGCCAGCCCCGTGACCTGGTCATAATAACGGTCGTCGATCACCACGCCGCGGTCGAAATATTGTTGTTCCTCGCCGACTTGCGCGCGCGGCTCCAGAAAGAAGAAGTCATAGCCTTCCTGGCCCTGCAGCAGCGGTGGGCGCTGGTCCAGCGATACGGCGCGCTTGGAAACGACCACGATGCGCTGGCGGGCTTCGGCGCCCCAGCGCTTTTCAAAGGCCTGCAATTCGCGCAGGCACCATTCGCGCTTGATCCAGTTCAGCGACAAAACCACCAGCAGGATGTCGGAATTGTTGATCTGGTCTTCGATCACGCTGGCGAACTGGTCGCCCCGGTCGATGCCGTGGATATCGCGCCACAATTCCGGGCGCTCGCCGCCCTGGTCGCGGAATTCATAGAGCAGCTGGTTGTGCAGGGCGGTGACGAAACCGGATGCCTGCTTGCCGGGCGGCAAATTGGGCGGCAACAGATCGTCGTCGCGCGCGTACGACAGAAATATCTGCGTCATGACATGCGCGCCCCGGTGCCAGGTTTCCCGCACCCAAGGCGCACAGAACCTGTCTTTCCGAGGAGCTCCCCAAAACCCCAAAAGAGTAAATCGCGCGGTTCCCGGAGAGTCAACGAAAGGGCCGGGCAATAGCCCTCTTGTGCTTGATTTTTAAGCGCTTTGGAGGCTGACGCCTTGTCAACGACCTGTCACGGACGAAGGCTTGGCCGCGTCCCATGCGTGCCGCTTTCTGCTATAGGTCGAACCCTTTCCGTGAGGTCCTGTTGGCCGAGACATCGAACATCCTGCGCGTCGCCGCCATCGGCCACCGCGTCATCTCGTTCAAGAACAGGGCCGCGGTCGCGCGCTCGGTCCATCACATTTTGGCCGCCATCGGCCAGGGCGGGGCGCGCCCCGAAGGGCTTGAACTTGCGGTGATATCTCCCCTGGCCCAGGGCGCCGACCAGATGATCGCCAGCGCCGGGCTGGAAGCGGGCTACCGGCTCCAGGCCATCCTGCCGGCGGCGCAGGCCGACTATGAAAAGACCTTCAACCTGGGCGATTTCGACGAGGAAATCGCGGCCTTCCGTGCCCTGCTGGACCAGGCGC
>CANBZE010000080.1 GCA_947373775.1 Alphaproteobacteria bacterium | reverse complement strand
GACCAACCAACGAATAAGCCAAAGCTGAATTAGAAGACGATTTCACACCGCAAGACATAGGCGGCACTGACACGCAACCCTGGGTCAGACTGCACCAGTGCTGCAGTTCGGACACTGTCACAGTTTGGCTGAATGCTGAGTTGCGGGGGTTTAGTCCCGAGTTTATGATGGCGAGCTCGTGGAGCTAATTGAAGATGGGAGGCACAAGCATGAGTCGCATCCTGACAATCACCATCTCTGTGCTGACGCTGGCAGGTTGCGCAGACAGCTACGACAAATCCATCATGCCAAGGGCTGCCGCCGGACTGCAGCAGGAGACGGTCGCCTGCAAAACCAGGTGGACCGCGAAAGAATTTAAGAACTATTCCGAGTGGCAGGCTTGCCAATTGACTGCCGAACGCGGGTTCGCCAGGACCATCAACTTGACGAAGATGGATGCGTTTGAGGTTTACGCGGCGGACATGCAGGCGCTTGCGGCAGACCGGGACGCCAAACGCGTGACGGATAGTCAAGTCAGATCGAGGTCCGAAGAAACCCTCTGGAAATTTTTGAGTGACTGCGGCTGCAAGCCGGGATGGAAACAGAACCCGAACTACAGCCATTGGCTTTTCATCGGAATCACCTCACCACAGCCGCCGGTGATGCCCACGACGCCCTGAAAGCATTTTGCAGAATGCGCATTCCCGTCCGAAAATTCAGGACGCGAGTGCGTTGCCCTCTCAGTAAATGAACTCCTCGGATGTCTGCTGCCCATGGATAGGGCCGCAAATCCTGATGTTCTCCTCGCGCCGCATTGGAAGAAGTGCTGAATGGCCTCTCACTAAGTGAGACGCGTCGGTGATGACCGAGCTTGATTGATTTATGATCGACATGCACTGTTGGTCAAAATCAGCAAGGGGACATGACTGATGCGGATTCTTTCGATTTTTGTGGCGTTGGCCTTATCTTCCTCAGCCGCCCTGGCTGGGAACTTGGGGCCCCTGCCGGCCGGGACTCCTGCCGGCGTGAAGCAAGCTCAAGCGGGTGACAATACTGTTTTGCTCAGTGTACTCGGAGCGGGCGCGGTGGCGCTTATCGCTGTCGTTATATCCAATGGCGGAAGCACCATCGTCCCGGCGCCCGTCGTCGTCTCACCAGGTACTACCAGCTAGAGCAGTTCCGGGGAGTGTGGTTGTAAAAGACGCCAACCATACTCTGTCCGACCCTCTTCATCCCATTGGCCATCCCGGGGCATCACCAAGGACTGCCCGCTAGACGGGAGAAATGCCAAGTACGCCCCGCCTCTCGAAACCAGGCACGCGATACTTCTCCAGAGCCTTTTCATCGACATTAAGGCCGAGGCCGGGATGTTGAGGCACCACGATTGCACCATCCTGGAAGCTGAAGGGAGAGGCGCCGTGGAAAATTGGCCGATAAGCATCCCAGACATCCCAGGGAAAAGCGCCGGGCTCAAGCACGCCAATTTCCTGGATGAGGGATCCCATCGCCGCTGAAACCTGAAGACGACCTGCCAGTGCCAGGCCGGTAGCCGCATGGGGTGCGATGGGAATATCCCAGGCTTCACACATCGCTCCGATCTTGCGCATTGTCAGGGGGCCGGCGCACGTCCGCATCTCCGGCTGCAATATGCCATAGGTGCCGTGTTCAAGGCTTTTGCGGAACGACGCCAAACCCTTCCACCCTTCCCCGCCGGTAATGATCAAACCGGGGACTTCCTGGCGCAGTCGTGCAGGGCCGTCATAGTCGTCGCGCGCCAGGGGCTCTTCCAGCCAATAGACCCCGGCCGCCGCCAATGCCCTGGCGGCCGAGAGCGCCTGATCATAGGTCCAAAGGCCCTTGGCGCCTGCGGTGCGGTCCACCATGACGCGAAATCCCGATCCGCCGGCTGCCAGCATTTGCGCTGTCGCTTCGACATCTTGCCGGTACTCGGTGCGCATCATCTGGATCTTCATGGCCTTGAAGCCGGCCTCGCGCACCAGCCTGGCCTGATCGGCCTGCGCCTTCGCTGGGACCTGATCTTCCGGTACCGGCCACACATAGGTCAGGTAGACCGGCATTGTTTCAAGCTTCGCACCGCCTAGAAGCCGGCACAGCGGCTGGCCTGCTGCCCGGCCAATCGCGTCCCACATGGCTTCCTCGACGGCGGGCCAGTTCAGCAGGCCGCGGGGAAGATAGGCATCAACGGCAAACAGGTTCTTGCCGACCAGCAATGCGGCGGCATTGGGCACTTCATGGAGAGTTGCGCCGAGAAAAGAATAGCCTGCGACTCCGGCGTCGGTGGAAATCTTGACCACATTGTTGCGCCCTGGGGTCATGCCGCGATAGGTCGGCAGAAAGGCGTTGCTGCCCTGCATCTGGGGCAACTGGATGTCGAAGCTTTCAATGTTAGTGATCTTGATTTCAGCCGAGCCCAGGGGGGTGTTCTTCCCAGCCGCATAAGGTTTCGCCGCCGCGCGAGCCGCGAGCAATGCGCCTGTTCCTGCCGCGCCAACCATGATCGCGCGTCTGCTCGGTTCGCTGGCCATGTCTTTTCTCCGATCTTCGCGGCTGTCACATGCGCCGGACGGCATGGACTAAAGTGCCAGTTCCGAGACGTCGCGATAGTTGCCCAATTTGCCCTTGACGAATGTGTTGAACGCGATGGAATGCCGCTGCTGGCCCGACGAGTTCGGCTCGACCATGTGGGTCAGGCGCGAGGAAAACAGAATGACGTCGTTCTGTTTGGGAATGACCCGGTTTATCGGCGTGTTGTAGATATTGCGCTTGTTGGCATCCGGCGCGAGATCTATCTGCTGATAGTTGACGTGCCGGGTGAAGACCATGCTCGCTGTCGGTGCGGGCAGTTCACAATAATAGAGCGAGCCGGAGAGTATGGAATTGGAATGCGAATGACCGTGCATGCCGATGCCGGGATTGTTGGTCAGCGACCAGGACTGGGTCACGTAGAGTTTCTGCTCGATGCACAGGACTTCGCGGGCATAAACATCCAGTATTTCCTGAATCGCATCCTTGATGCTCTTGAGTTCTGGCTCCTCGAAAATATAAAGATTCTCCGAGATCAAATTCTCCATGTTGTTGACCATCTTCAGGCCCTGGATGAATTTGATCTGCTCCGGGGTGATGACGCCTGCGATGTTCGCCCTAAAATACGGTTCGACAAACAGCGAATATACTTCATGAGAAATCGCCATAGTTGTTCCGTCCCTTAGCCCAAGCCTGCGATATGCGAGGCATTCGCCTTGCATGCCGACATTATCGATTTTGAAAAAATGGAACAAGGCGCGACGACTGCCACCGTCGTCACATACCGAGACTGCCGCCAAGCCGGGCTTACGATTTCAGCTCAACCTTGTAGGTGTGGGATGTGTCGCCCGCCTTCAGATTGTAACTGCCCATGGCGCCCGGTGTGATGGTTATCCTGGTTCCGACCTTCAGCGGGGCCCTTGCGCCGAGCCCGTTGACTTGCCGCCAGACCTGACCGTTCTGCAAGGTGGCGACAAAGGCGTTCTCGCCGTCATACTGGACGGATGCGAGGACGGAAACCGCCACGGGGGGCGCGCTGCCGGTTAGAATTTGCATGATACTCGCCCGGTGATGCACCGAAGGCTGGAGCTGCTGAACGGGGGGCGCTCTTTGCGGGGCGGTTGCCAGGGCAGGCGACGAACCAGCCGAGGGGACAAGGCGTTGCTGAACTTCCGTCGCAGGGGGCAGCCCCAATCTTGCGCGCATCGGCTGCTGGGCCCCGTAGATGCATTCCAGCCAGGCACGATCGTCCTGGAGAATGCGGCAACGCTGCGCCGCTGCATAAACGTCGTCGCGCGTATCGCCCAGCGCCGGCAGGACCAGAAGTGCGCCGCCCAGCACGACGAATGCAACAAGCCTTTTCATTACGACACCACCCCGGAATTTTACATGCATAGGAAGGTGCGCCTTCGTATGCAGCCCTATTAGGTCATGGGGCAAAGATTCGGTCCAGTGGAATGTTGGGAAGTTCAGCGCTTCGGTATAGGAATGGCCCGGCATGGAACGGCCGGATTTAAAGGCATGCACCGAAAATGATGAGCGCTGCGGAAGAGAGTTATCGCACGGGCACAAGCCTGCACAATGCCGGAGATTTCGCGGGCGCGTTGGCCGCCTTCGATGTTTCGTTGCAGATGGCGCCGCGCGTTGCGGCCGTTCACTATGGCCGCGGGAACACATTGGTCATGCTGCGCCGCCTGGAAGAGGCCGTCCAAGCTTATGCACATTGCGTGGAAATCGAACCTGGCCATGTTGCAGCCTTGTACAATCAGGCGACCGCACTGGCGCAATTGCAGCGCTGGCGGGACGCGCTGGCAGTCCTGGATGGACTTGTTGCGAGATTTCCCGCGATAGCGGATGCCTGGAACAATCGCGCGGGGGTCTTGCAGGCTTTGGGGCGCACCGAAGAAGGGCTGGACAGCGCCATGCGCGTGCTGCAACTGCGGCCCTCCGATCCGCGGGCTCTCTACAATGCCGGCCTCATGCTGCTCGCGCTGAAGCGCTTCGATGAGGCGGGGCAGATGCTGGCCAGGGCGTTGGAGATCGCGCCGAACCATGGCGATATACCGGGATGCCTGGCGGCGGCGGCCTTGCGCGCCTGTGATTGGGGAACAGTTGAACGGCTTCTTCCCCGGTTGATTTCTGCCATTCAGGACGGCTCGGCGGCCGTTCCGCCGCTGACTTTGCTGGCTCTGAGCGATGATCCATTGCTGCAGAGACGCTGCGCAGAACTCACCACCCGGCGCAGCCTGGCGGATACCGAATTGGGCGATGCCGTCATCGCGCCCATGGCGGCGGGCGTCTATCAGCACGACAAGATCCGGATCGGCTATCTGTCGTCGGATTTTCGCGACCATCCGGTTGCCGCCCAGGTGGTGGGATTGCTGGAACGCCATGACCGGGCGCGTTTTGAAGTTGTCGGCCTGTCCACCGGACGAGGGGACGACAGCACAATGCACCATCGCATCGTTGAGGCCTGCGACCGGTTTTTCGACATCGGTCACATCGGCAGTCGCGAAGCTGCAGCGCTTATCCGCGAAGCCGAGATAGACATACTGGTTGACCTCAATGGACAGACGATGGGGTGGCGCCCGGCGATCCTGAAATACCGTCCAGCCCCCGTCATCGCGACCTATCTGGGATATGCCGGAACCACCGGCGCAGAATTTGTCGATTACATTATCGGAGATGCCCATGTGACACCCTTCGAGCTGGGCCCGGCCATGACGGAAAAGATTGTTCAGTTGCCCGGCTCCTTCTGGCCGAGTGACACCATGCTTCCGGAACCGGAGGCGGTCAGCCGAGCAGAACTGGGGCTTCCCGCCGATGCCTTTGTGTTTTGCTGCTTCAATTCCAATCACAAAATAAGGCCGCAGATGTATGACGTCTGGATGCGGCTGTTGCGGTCTGTGCCCGGCAGTGTGCTCTGGCTTCGCGACGGCACGCCGGCGATGAATGAACGATTCCGCGGCGAGGCGGTTGCGCGCGGTATCGACCCGCATCGCATTCATTTCGCAGGCCGGATGGAAAGTTTTGCCCGCCATCTGGGTCGCCAGGCGCAGGCCGACCTGTTTCTGGATACCTATCCCTATAACGCCCACGCCACAGCCAGCGATGCATTGTGGGCCGGACTTCCCGTTCTGACGCTGAGGGGGCAAAGTTTTGTCTCCCGGGTTTGCGCCGGCTTTCTTGCAAATGCCGGGTTGGAAGAACTTGTCGCTTCGACCGTCGGGGAATACGAAGACATCGCCTTGTCGCTGGCCCGGGATCGTGGCCGTCTGTCTGACATACGCGGGCGGCTGGCGAGTGCCCGCAAAGCCGTGTTTGGCATGGACCGGTTTATCGGCGGCATCGAAGCCGCTTATCTTGAAATCCAGGCACGGGCCCGGCGCGGCGAGAGGCCTGTGGCATTCCGAGTGGGCGGCGGATAAGGCGGTTCTACCGCTTGTTGCGTGGCCCTCTCAGTATGAGAGAGGGCAGGGGAATGCTGCATTGACAGACAGGGAACGCGCCGGGACGGTTCAAAGCGGCCGGCGCATTCCGCGCATGCCTCAAGAACGTGATGGCCCGTAATGACCTGCAGTCGAAGAAAATTCCTCGCTGGAACGGCCGCAGCCGGTTTCGCGGCAACCGCGCCTTCACAGGCCGCGACGGTCGGCGATATCCCCATCATCGACTGTCACATCCATCTGTTCGATGGGAGCCGGCCGCAGGGCGCCCCCTATAAGGGCGGCCGGGCGTTTCCCGGGGGCGTTGCGTTGCCGTCCATGTACGCCAAGATCGCCAAGCCCCTGGGCATCGTGGGCGTGATCGAAGTCGACGCCAGCCCCTGGCTTGAGGACAATCTCTGGGTGCTCGAAACCATCCAGCCCGAACCGATGATGGTCGGCACGGTCGGCAATCTGAACCCGAACAAACCAGACTTCGGTGAGTATCTTGACCGGTTTGCCAAAAATCCCCTGTACCGCGGCATCCGCTACGGCAATCTCTGGAGATATGACCTGCCCAAGCAGACGGACAATGCGCTGGTCATCGACAACCTGAAGCTATTGGCCCAGCACGATCTGGTGCTGGAGACGGCGAACCAGAATATTGCGCTGCTGCAGGCCGCCGTCCGGGTCAATGACAAGGTTCCGGATTTGCGCATTGTGCTGGATCACTTGCCGGCGTTCGATCCTTCGCCGGAAAACCAGGCCGAGTACGAGACGGTCCTGAAAGAGATTTCGCAGCGCAAGAATATCTGGACGAAATTGTCCGAGATCGTGCATCCGGTTCGTCCGCCCGGCTCCGCCCCGCCGGCGCCCGCACCGGCGGCCGGAGAACAAGCCGCGCAGTCCCGCCCTCCGGGCCCACCACCCGTCATCGTGCCGGGCCTGGCAGCCCATCGTGAGCGCCTGGACATGTTGATGACCTATTTTGGCGAAGATCGCGTTGTGTTTGGCAGCGACTGGCCGAACGCCGTGGGGGTTTCGGAAGTGCCTGACACGGTTGCCCTGGTCCGGGAGTATTTTTCCGGTAAAAGCCGTGCGGCGGCCGAGAAGTACTTTTGGAAAAATTCCGTCGCCGCGTACAAGTGGATCAAGCGCGCACCAGAGCAGCCAAGCCTTTCCTGAGTTGCCCCATGAGGATTTCCTTGAAAAAAACAGCGATTGCCGTGTTTGTAGGGTGCGCCGGCGCGGCGATGCTATTTTTTCAGGTGTCCGCCCAGGAAGCGCAGGCCCCGGCCCCCGTCATCAGCGCCGGCGAGGCCGCTCAGGCTATCCGCGACTTCAATTCGACATGCGCCGCTTGTCACGGTGAAAATGGCGGCGGCGGGGACAGGGCCCCCGCGCTGATCGACAATCCACATCTGCGCACGCTCGATGCGGGCGGCATCGAAGCCATCATCCGGACCGGTCAGCGCGCCATGCCGCCTTTCCCGAATTTGCCCCAGGCCG